>JAOTYS010000052.1 GCA_029861795.1 Gammaproteobacteria bacterium
CGATTTGAGAACGGCGAGCCAATACCAATCGAGCGATCTATCGATTACGAACAACTGGAACGCCTTGGATTTGAAGATTCGAGCTACACGGAGATCCCATTTAGAACGGGGCAAATCAGCCGAGCGACTAGCCCTTGAGTTTTTAACTCGCAGAGGGTTGCGCCTGGTTCAAACTAATTACCGTTGCCGATTTGGCGAAATCGATTTAGTCATGGAAGACGGCGAAAGCGTTGTGTTGATTGAGGTACGCTACCGTGCTGACAGCAACTTCGGCGGGCCCCTGGAGAGTATCGATCAACGTAAGCAACGGAAACTCAGGTCATCAGCCGCGCATTATATGCAAGCACACCGCGAATATGACAACAGACCATGTCGCTTCGATGTAATTGCAATAACGGGAGTTCCGGGAAAAGAGAATATCGAATGGATTCGAAACGCTTTTTGAGTACGCCTCTGATATGATCCTTGAGTGTACTGGTGTTCGACGATCATACACCGTGAAGTGATCAATCTATGGATCCAACCCAGCGCGTCATCGACAATCTCAATGAGTGCATCCGAAATATTCAAGATTGCGTAGAAAGTCTAGCTCCGCACATTGTCGAGGCAGCAGGGATTATGACTCATGCCCTGCTCAATGATCACAAAATCTTGGTCTGCGGTAACGGTGGCTCTGCCGCGGACGCTCAACATTTTTCTTCCGAGATGCTTAATCGATTCGAAACCGAACGCCCCGGTCTGCCGGCGGTGGCGCTCACTACGGATAGCTCGACATTGACGTCCATTGCAAACGATTATCGTTATGAAGACATCTTTGCTAAACAAGTCCTTGCTCTAGGTCAGCCTGGAGACGTATTGCTGGGAATAACGACATCTGGGAATTCGCCCAACATTCTCGAGGCTATAGAGGCCGCCCACCAACGAGATATGCTCTGCGTCGCATTGAACGGGGGACAAGGGGGAAAGCTGACGTCGATCCTAAACCAAGCCGATGTCAATGTCTGCGCGCCAGGTCCATCAACTGCGCGGATTCAAGAGATACATTCGATTGCGATACACTGCATGTGCGACCTCATAGACTTCCACTTGCTGGGGCAATCGTGATCGAAACACGAAACGTTGTCCCTTGTACAGTTCTCATTTCTATGCTTTGCGGTTGCACGGCTGCCATATTAGGCGCCGTAACGGTAACGAGCATACACGTGGCAACAGATAAACGCTCGGTTGGTACGCAGATCGACGACAAGACTATAGGAGTGAAAATTCGCGAGAAGCGCCGTGCGGACCCCGAGCTACGCAAGAAAACTCACATCAGTGTCACTAGCATGAATGGTATAGTTCTGCTTACAGGCCAAGCGCCCACCACCGCCCTCAGGAATAAGGTACTGGTAATTGCTCGGAACACTGCTGAAGTTCGTCAAGTGGTCAATGAGATTAAGATCGAGGGCAAGACCACGATAGCCAGTCGTGCAAACGACTCCTATATCTCAGGAAAAGTCAAAACAAAACTATTCTCGAAGACCAAGCTGGACGCCACTCGCGTTAAAGTGCTTACCGAAAACAGCAATGTCTACTTGATGGGCCTCGTCACCCGAGAAGAGGCCAAGGCCGCCACGGACGTGGTCCGAACCGTGGGTGGTGTCGTTAGAGTGGTAACGGTATTTGAGTACGTTGCTGACAAGTAGCGAAAACAAGATCGTTACGCAACCTGAACAGCTTGCATCTCGTGTGCGGATACTGCCCCGCCCCTTGGTCTTTACCAATGGTTGCTTCGACATTCTACATCGTGGACACATAGACTACCTTGAGCAAGCGCGGACGTTGGGCCAAAGTCTTGTCGTCGGCGTCAACAGCGACGCTTCGGTTCGATCACTATCCAAGGGCGCCGATCGACCTATAAACACGCTGGAAGATCGTATGGCTATCCTTGCAGCATTGGAGTGCGTAAGCTTGGTGGTCGCCTTCGACGATCGCACACCTCTCGCGCTAATCAAATCGGTCGCCCCGGACTACCTCGTCAAAGGTGGTGATTGGCGACCCGAACAGATCGTAGGGGCGAAGCAAGTCCAAGCAGCGGGCGGTACCGTACGTTCGATCGCAATTCGCTACCCACACTCGACGACAGACTTACTGCATCGTATCCGCAGTAACGTGTAAAGGTTGCCCGACTGCCATTTCGAAGCGAGCTAAGCGATGTGTTCCGCCAGAAAGTCTAGAGTTCTGGACCACGCAGTCGCCGCATCGTCGGCGTCGTAGTGCGCAGTGGTCGGGTTGGCGAACCCGTGCTGGGCGTCGTACCAATAATGGGTAAAGGTTTTTCCAGAGGCCTCTAGTGCCTGCTCAAAGCCCTCTACCATTTCGGCATTAATCCACTGATCCTGGGTGGCGAAGTGTCCCAGTACAGATCCCTTGAGAATGGCGGTGTCAGCGGCGTTTTTTTGGACGTTGCCGTAGTAGATAATGGTCGCATCAACTGGCATTGAAAGGGAAGCATTCAACGACCAACCGCCGCCAAAACACCAGCCGATAGTCGCGACCTTGCCGTTTCCCTGGGGGTGCGATCGCAACCATTCGCCCCAAGCCACTAATGTCTCAGCGGCGACGGCGGAATCCACTTGCTGCATGTATTGTCGCGCGGTGTCAGGATCGGTTGTAACTTTTTGCTCATATAAATCTGCAGCCAACGCCAGGTACCCTATTTTTCCTAGCTCTGCTGCTACCGATTTGATCTGATCATTTAGACCCCACCATTCGTGTATCAGCAGCACCGCACCTGCCGGACTATTGTCGGGCACGGCCAGGGAACCGCTGACTTTGACGCCGCTGGCAGCAGTAATAGAGACGGTTTGTAGCGAGTCCGCGGCGGCTGCCGCCAGTTCCGGATCGGCCAGCACCGCCCCTAATGGCATGACTGCGATTCCTTTCAATACAGATCGACGCGTAACCATTATTCCTCCTTTTTCTCAGATCTCCTGGTCAGCACAACGTGACTGCCCCACAGTCATGTGTCTGCCCAAAGTCGCTGCCTGCCCAAATTCGTCTCAACATTGCTTTGACCCAATGCGCAGAAACCCCTAGTTGGGGATAAACTTGAACTTCTGACCGCCAACGGATGCCTCGTACATCAAGCCGCCCTTTGCCAAAGTAAAGATCGCAACGCTATTACTATACGCCGCGTCCGCTGATGCTCCGGCAGTGAGGGCGACCGCAGATGCTTGGGCCCCGAACTCAAACCTGCCTGATGCAAATCGATCAAGTGCGGCATTGTCCTTGAAAAAGATAATCTCGCTGTATTTTTGTCCACCCAGTTGGAATCCGATGGTTACTTGGGTCATGCTTGATTCACCGATCATGCGACCTTGCTCGTAAACCTTTCCCTTCCCATGTGCGCCGCCAATACCAAAGCCCCCTTTACCGATGGATGGGAATACCGCATAGCCATAGGCATTATCAAAGAAGCGCTGTATGCCTGGATCGCTGTTCTTAAAATTAGCGATGGCCTCAGCGACCTTGGGATCGGCGAGACCTTGGCTCGTCGCACTCTCGCCATCAGCTGGATCCCAAGCGGCAAAGCTTGAAGTCACTCCCAACAGCCCTAGACCAAGACCTAATAGAACCGCCTGACATCTATTTTGCATTTGTCTTAAGCTCCTTATCGGATATGTAAATGCCCAAATCGTTCGAAACGCCCATCTTGACACAAATTTTTCGGATATCTAAAGCCACAATCTTTTGTACCGTGCGACTGTCTCGTTGTGTCCGCTTTGATCCATCGATGTGCTATGTTCTTGCGTATGAAGATCAACGATCTGAACAAGAGCCGACCATGGCGTGAGGATACCGAAAATTGGCTCGCCTTGTGTAGCTGTTCTGCGTGGCAACGAGCAATCAAGACCCTGCAGCTGAAGTAACGGAGAACATTACGCACGATGCGCCCTATTTCACGAATCAACACTGACATCGACTTTGAACTCAACGGCAAACAGGTCTCGTGCCTCGCAGTACCAAACTCTACTAACGAATCCGCCTATGGCACGGTGACAATTCCGATCACAGCGATCAACAACGGACAGGGACCCACCTTATTGCTTACGGGGGGTGTGCACGGTGATGAGCACGAAGGGCCCGTGGCACTAATGAAGCTAGCGCGAGCTCTCGAACCAGAGGAAATCAACGGCCGAGTCATCATCATACCGTGTCTCAACTTGCCGGCGGTGCTGGCGGCAGCACGCTGCTCGCCCATCGACGGTCTCAATCTCAATAGGATCTTTCCGGGGGAACGCGATGGCACCATTACCATGACCATCGCCCACTACGTCGCCGAAGTATTGGCGCCGATGACGGACATTCAAATGGATCTACACTCCGGTGGTAAGACCCTACAATACATTCCGTGTGCCATGATGAATGAGTATGAAGACAAAGATCTCGATTCGAAGTGCTTCGCTGCTATCAAGGCGTTTGGAGCACCAATCACACTGCGTGACAAGATTCTTGATAGCACCGGGTTATTGACCGGCGTGTTTGAGGAAAAAGGTGTTGTCGCAATGGGCGCTGAATTGGGCGGTGCAGGGATGGTCTCCAAGGATGCGGTGAGCATTGCGGAACACGGAGTGATGAACATACTCAAGCATTTCAACATCATCGAGGGAGATATCGTGACCCCCGACGCGCAGGGCAGATCGCCCACCAAGATCGCGCGCATCCAAGACACACAATGTTATGTGATGTCACCAGACGACGGCTTGTATGAGCCCTTTGTGGAACTGGGGGATCGTATTGAGGTAGGTCAACCGATCGGCCAGGTCCATTATCCGCAACATGTCAACAAAGAGCCTTGGACAAATATCGCGCCGCGCTCTGGTTTTCTACTTTGCAAGCGGCCTCCGGGCAGTGTGCAACGGGGCGATAATGTCGCCATCATTGCTCAACACATCGAGGGTTAGTTTGGTCCAGGCAGTTCGATTCAACCAGGCGTCACACAGTGCCGTGTGAGGCGATCTAAGAACTGCACAAACCAACTCCCCATCTTTTCGTCGAAACGACTGGCATCCGCCAGTTGACGCTCCCGCGGATGTGCACCAGGGCGGCTTAGGGCGTCGTTGGATCCGTCAATCCAAGACTCAAATATCTCTGGCGTAGTCTCTGCATGAAATTGGAGGCCATAGGCGCTGTCGCCGTAACGAAACGCCTGATTCGGAAAGGTCTCCCCCACCGCCAGCAATTCGGCCGCATCGGGGACCTCAAACCCCTCTCCATGCCAGTGATACACGTGTAGCGGCTCGGTTAGAAACTCGCCCGCTTCGCCGGTTGGGGTGATACGAGAAAATCCGATCTCATGCAGCCCTTCAGGGTGTGGGTCCACGTTAGCGCCTAACGCCCGCGCCAGCAGCTGTGCGCCCAAACACAATCCCAGGTATGGTCTGCCGGAGTCCACCCACCTAGCAATCCAGTCGATCTGTTCACCGATATATGGCAAGTTAGTATCATCATTGGCGCTCTGGACTCCGCCGTATACCACCGCGAGCGCGTATTGCTCTTGTAATTGGGGCAAAACATCGCCGTCAGCAGGGCAGCGCCAATCAAGCTCATAACCCTGCTCGGTGAGATAGCGCGTGACCCGGTCCCGCTTATTGTCACCCGGCATTTGCAGAATCATTAACACTCGACGGTTCACAGGAATGTCCACTTTAGTCCAGATCCGCTCGCTTAAGATTACGCACTGCGACAATTGTCCCTCATATCTCCGACTTGCCCAAGCCCATCCCAGGTTCAGAATGGCCACCACCAGCGGCGCCGATCTACCAACTCAGCACCGCAGCGATCCAGCTGAGCTTGATAACGCAGCGCCTGTTTCTGCACCTGCCGAGCAACGCCCGTTAGCTGAGGTTTGGTCTGGTAACTGCCCCGCGCAAACCCGCCGTGCCCCTCATGATAGGCCAAATATTGGTTGAAGGCGTCTGATTTGGCGATGCCATTACGCCGCCAAGCTTCATCAATGTACCAGCCGATAAAATCCACCGCATCTGCAAAATCATCTCGATCTGCGCCTCGATTACCAGTCTTTTGGATGTAACGTTGCCACGTGCCATCCAAAGCTTGGGCGTATCCGTGTGCGGATGAAACCCGCGGACCCGGAAAAATCCAGAGTATCCGCTTACGCGGTGGCTTGGCACTCTCTAAGAATTTCGACTCTTGATGTATGATCGCCAGCAACACGCTCGGGGGCACGCCCCAACGCTGTTGCGCGTGCATCGCTTGCTTAAACCAGCGTTTGTTTTCCAGGAAGATGCTGCAGGCATCATCAATGTTCCGCGGAAGCGAATCCATGCATCCGTAAATCAATAATGCGATCAAACAGGCAGCACAACAGCGCAGTGGGTTGCGTAGATCATAGCAACAAGGAACACGGCAGATTCTTGGTTTGCCGTGTCGACTGACCCAAGTCATCATAACGGTATTAGCAAAAGCCTTGGTTCGCCTGTCCGAATAATGCCAGAGTTCCGTTGCACCTCACTAATACTAATGCTCAATGTCGCGCTGCTAACTGCGTTCGCCAGCACCACCGTAGAATCGAATCTTTGCGAAATTCCTGTGTCAACGGGTCACCCTGTTCCCCCATTGCCGTGTCGTCTGGACGGCTGCAGTGCTGTGCCGGACTTCAGATTCACAGAATGTTGTAACGTTCACGATCGCGTCTATTGGGAAGGAGGTACCCGAGCGGAGCGAAAACACGCCGATCAGGAGCTTCACCAGTGTATCACCGTC
Organism: Gammaproteobacteria bacterium; assembly: GCA_029861795.1. The sequence goes on from JAOTYS010000052.1 coordinate 6,769, forward strand.
AAAGGCAACGCCTTCATAGGGTACCTTTACTATATGGGGGTCAGGGTGGGAGGCGTGCCTTGGTTACCGACATCATGGCGCTGGGGTTTTGGTTGGCCGTACGAAAAAGGACACCGCGGCTACCGGCGCGAGTCGAACCCAACTAAGTAGTGTGTTGGAGGCACCGAGTTAGCCCAAGATTCGGCGGTAGATCTCTTCATCTTCCGGACTAAAACAACAGCTTATGATTCGCTGAAGTTCATTCTCATGTTTACGCATTACCGTACATGCAATCTGTGCTGCTTGCTCCTTTGGGTAACCATACACACCGGTGCTAATGCCAGGAAATGCCATGATCGCTATGGATTGCACTCGCGCCAGCGCGAAGACGCTTTCATAACAAGACCTGAGCAGGTCTGCTTCATCTGACTCACCACCCCGCCACACCGGACCCACTGTATGAATGATCCATCTGGCACGCAAATCAAACTCCGCAGTGATCCGGGCCTCGCCGGTAGGGCAACCGCCAATTGCGCGGCACGCCTCGAGCAATCTCGGTCCGGCCGCACGGTGTATTGCGCCATCAACGCCCCCTCCCCCGAGCAAAGTGGTATTGGCTGCGTTGACTATTGCATCCACGTGTAACGTAGTAATGTCGGACATGACAATCTCGATCATCAGAATCCTCCCATGATGGGTGCAGCGGATGCCAGTAAAAGTAGATAGAATCGGATGCAACAGAGATAGTCAAGAATGAACAGCTATGCAATAGTGTTGACGCTAGGAGCGATCGGATGCACCTGGTTCTGGTTCGACAGCTTGCGTGCGCGTGAGCGAGCCACCGCTGTCGCGAAGGACTTCTGTCGACGTAGCGGTCTACAATTATTAGACGGAACAGCATCCCTGACTGGGTTAAGAATTAAGAAACTCAACGGTCGATTAGCAATTGAGCGGTGCTATCAGTTTGATTTTACGACGTCAGGAAACGCGCGACAAAAGGGTTTGGTGATCATGCACGGTCCAGAAATGGAACATTTCGTGGTGGCCGCCGACGTGTGCGAATGCTAAATGCGTCTCCGCCTGTCAGGGCCATCGTCGAGAGTGGACTCAACGTTCACGAACAGAGCAAGTTCGATGATCCTGCTATAGATGATCCTGCTATACTGGGAACGATGACTATGCATCTGTCGCCATATTGTGGCCGAGTCGGTTTAGCGCTTGGCATGTGGATTCTGACCATGTTGCCCATCGCCGTCCCGGCGCAGACCGGGCAAATTGAGAGCAACCCTCAGGCAAATGCCATTATCCAGCAACTGCAGCGCGATGTGTTTGTGCAACCGGGTCGCGGGCTTAAACGAGTTAAAGTGGGGGATTCGTTTAGCCAAGTCTTCAAGACTTGGGGCGTTCCCAATTCAAGCAAGACACGGGGCATCCTGAAACGCACCCGCGAATGGCTCTACCTCGCGGAAGACGGCACTCAACTCATCGTCTCTGGCAAGAAAGTTGTCGAAGAAATGATAGTTCGCGGGTCAGCGACATCTCCATATCAGACTGTAGAGGGAGCTCGTTTTGGAATGGCGCCGTATCAGATCGCGGCGTTTTATGGCACCGCCGCGCCCGAAAAATCCGGTGAGCGGTTGGAATACCCCAGTCGGGGCGTCAGCTTCGAGTTCAGTCAGGGGGCACTGCATTCCATTGACGTTTACCCACCAGCTTCTCAATAGATGCTGGATTGCGCCCCAAATTCGTCATTGCCGCGAATTTACTCCTTCCATCGCTGCCAATAGTAGAACAACCATCCGCCATACTCGCCCAGCACCGAGCGAATCTGCCTGCCCTCCTTCCACCATCCATCCGCGCGAAAGGGATCGGAGCTCGCGGCTACTGCATCCACGGTAAGCTCGCCACCATATAGCATCAGCCATATGTGCCTGGCACGCCGGGTATGAAAAGGGCTGGTGCTCACCACAATATGCTCGAATCCAGCCTCAACCAGAACCGATCCAACCACTTTTGCCTCTGACACGGTGTCAAAGGCATCCTCAGCGCTAATACTCATGATTGCATTCCGTGGCACCCCCAATACTTCCAGAATGCGGATGAAATCTTCGTCCCATTTACAGCAGCGTTCAAATCCCTGGCTTTCCAACTGACGAAGGACTGGCGATTTTCGATTACCGTTGATGACTACTACTTTCGCGCGCCCATCCTGGTAAAGTCGTGCCGCTTCCATCAAGCGTGGGTATATATCCACACCCGTGAGGAGCACTACCACGGCGTCGGCGCCGATAGGTGAATCGTTTACCACCAAAAACCTACCGGCCGCAGTCAAAGCTTTCATCCCGAACAGAGTTATCAGCAGGACAAAAGCAAGTGCAACAATGACTGCACTGCGCATCCATCGACGCCGTCGCTTACCGATCATAGTACGACCGTTAACTTAGATTTGTTTAGAACTGTCGGGAGGAGGGATCATCGGGATTTGGATGAAACAGCGGCAGCGCAGGCAACGGCATAGCAACGTGGGGTGTCGACGCGTCTGAGCTCAGCTAGTTACATCGCTTGGAATAGCGGGTCCACACTTATATCTGACCCGAGTCATATGCCGAGTTGGCAACCTGACCCAGCAGAGGCTCCAATTCGGTAAGAGCACATTTGTACACCTGGCGTTTGAAATCAACAATGCGTCCAATCGGTGCCCAGTAATCTATCCAGCGCCAGTCGTCAAACTCTGGCTGTCGCGAGTGGTTCAGACACAATTGTGAATCCTCAGTGATCAGCTGCAACAAGAACCAGATCTGTTTCTGCCCCTTGAAACCGGATAGGCGGGAATTTCGCAAATACCTTCGTGGTAACTCGTAGCGTAACCAATGTTGGGTCCTACCCATAACTCTTACATGCTCAGATCGAAGCCCAACCTCTTCGTACAGCTCTCGATACAGGGCTTGTTCCGCAGACTCGCCAGGCTTTACCCCGCCTTGGGGAAACTGCCAACCGTCATGCTTAGCTCGACGTGCCCACAGTACCTGCGTGCGACAATTACACAGTATGATGCCAACGTTTGGCCGATAACCGTCGTCGTCTAGCATTGCCTCTTTATACTTATCACGCATCGGGGGCTAGTAGTAAATCCAGCTTTTACGCCACGCTATATTAGTATGGTTCGCTCATAGGGATTTTTCCACGAACGGGCTATCACGGCAAATTCCATCGCCACTACCACGAATAGGCAAGCAGGACGCCCTACTTTTCAGCCGGTGGATTCCCAACTATGCTTGAGGCCATTGTCATTACCGAGAATTTTCGTGAGTCTGGCGATATTCGATCTAGACCATACTCTAATTGCAGCGGACAGCGGCGATCAATGGATAGAGTTTCTGACCGAGCAAGGCGCGCTGGATGCAGCGAATTGCCTTCCTCAATTGCGTCGATTCCAGGATGAGTACGATGCTGGAGTGTTGGACATCCATGAGTTTCTGGGCTTTCATGCCAAAACACTTGCATCACACGACAGCGCCACCTTGAAGCAGTGGCGCATAAAATACATGGAGGATCGAATTAAGCCGCTAATTTCCGCCAAAGCGCGGGCCCTGGTGGAACAGCATCGTGGCTGCGGCCACACCCTCATTATGATTACAGCGACCATCCACTTTGTGGCGTCGCCAATAGCCTCGACATTTGGCATGGAACATCTGCTTGCCAGTGAGGCTACCCTTGTCAATGGTCAATTTGATGGCACACTGTCGGGCGTGCCTTGCTTCCAGGGCGGTAAAGTCGACCGACTTCAAGCCTGGATCAGGAAACAAGATAAAAGTCTGCATGACAGCTGGTTTTACAGCGACTCACACAATGACTTGCCGCTACTCAGCAAAGTAGATCACCCCGTCGCCGTAGACCCGGATCCGACCTTGGCAGAACATGCTAGTCGTCACGGGTGGTCAATTGTTAAGCTTGCGTGATCACTTGCTTGCAGCATTCCCGCTGCCTGGGTGATCTATGGAAGGCACGAACTGCGAATGATGCCGCGAAAAATTATCGCAACAAGGTAACAGCATCATGGAAAAAGCAACCATTGATAAGATCGTACCTGATATATCATTGAAGACCACGGCGGGCGACCTAAAGTTATCAGAGCTACGAGGCCACAACTTGGTGTTGTACTTTTACCCAAAGGACAATACTCCGGGCTGCACCGCCGAGGGGCAGGCGTTTCGTGATAACTATAGAAAATTCACCGCACGCAACACTAAAATCCTAGGGGCATCCAGAGACACTCTGCCCTCTCACGAGAGATTCAAACAAAAGTACTCGTTTCCCTTTGAGCTCGTCTCTGATCCGGATGAAGAACTTTGTAAAGCGTTTGATGTAATCAAGGAGAAGAAGCTATACGGCAAAAAATTTCTTGGAGTTGACCGCAGCACCTTCATCATCGACGCGCAGGGTGTTCTTAAAAAAGACTTCCGCGGCGTTAAGGTCAAAGGACATGTTGAAGAAGTGTTAGCGGCAATCAAAGCGCTGTAGCGAGAGTGTTACTAGGTGCAAGTCATGTCCGCTCAACTTGACATCGTCGTCCTCGATACCAATGTTCTACTTCATGACCCAATGGCGATGTTCCGCTTTCTCGATTCAGATGTGTACATTCCCGCAGTGGTATTGGAAGAACTCGACAGCGCCAAGAAGGGGATATCAGAGATTGCGCAGAATGCGCGTGAAGCGAGCCGTCAGCTTGACGTTTTAGTAGCTAATACGGGCAACGGCGTAGGAGATGGAATCGAGCTAGTGGGCGGTTCTGACAACGGCCGTCTCTATCTCCATGTGGATTCAGTTCAATCTTCACTTCCTCCGGGTCTCCGTGGCGGAACCCCAGACAACACCATCCTCGCAACTACTTTGGATCTGGCTCGTCGTGACCGAGACCGTAGCGTAACCTTAGTCACGAAAGATATCATACTCAGAATCAAGGCCCATGCGTTGGGAATCCAGGCGCAGGACTATGCAGAACATGAGCTTGTCGATGACACCACTGATCTGTATTGCGGGATTCGCCTGGTCAATGGTGACGAGTGTGAGGCAGTAAACACGCCGTTGGAAGAATGGACGGAAAAAACCGGAATATGCTACTCGCGGGTACGTATGCCTCAAGGATCAGCGCTGCACCCTAACGAATTCATCGTAGCAGAAAACACTGGTATCGCTTCCTCGGTGCAACAGACCGCAGGTGACACGATGGTTCTTCGGGCGATGCGGAATTTCGCAGAGGACAGCAACGCCGTATGGGGCGTCACCGCCAAAAATATTGAGCAAAACTGCGCCTTAAACTTGCTCATGGACCCGGAAGTCGATTTCGTGACAATTCTAGGGCAGGCTGGCACCGGCAAAACGCTGCTCGCATTGGCCGCGGGACTAGCCCAAACCATAGATGATAATCGGTTTAAGGAAATCATCGTCACGCGGATCACGATTCCCGTGGGCGAGGACATTGGCTACTTGCCGGGAACAGAAGAGGAGAAAATGAATCCTTGGATGGGTGCGCTCGAGGATAACTTGGACGTGTTGCTGCCCAATTCCACGCAGCGGCAAGGCGCTTGGAGTCGCGCCATCACCCACGATATGGTACGCAAGCGTATTCGCATCAAATCGCTTAATTTCATGCGGGGACGAACATTTCTGGACAAATACATCATCATTGACGAGGCCCAGAACCTTACGCCCCATCAGCTGAAGACTCTTATCACCCGAGCTGGGAAGGACACCAAGGTGGTCTGCCTAGGAAATCTGGCGCAGATAGACACAGCTTATCTTACAGGAACCACCTCCGGATTAACTTATGTAGTGGAGCGGTTTAAAGACTGGAAATATAGCGGGCATGTGACACTACGGCGAGTGGAACGCTCCCGACTTGCGGACTATGCTTCTGAGTTACTATGAAGTGGATACCCGATGCCCAAAAAAGCATTATTGAGGCCTCCAAATATTGAGAGGCGATCGGATATGCAAGCCAGCGACCTGTGCACGACGGCGCTTGCCGACCAGCACATATATGCCTAGGATGAAGATTAGCCATATGGTTCGCATAGTTCGCTTGCTGCCCTGGAGCGATCCTCGCGGGCTATCCGAATGACCAATTAAGGGCTAAGACATGCGTATAGCGTTTCTTGAAGATGATCGGGATCAGGCTCAGCTGCTGCAACTCTGGCTGGAAGAAGCTGGTCATGTGTGTATGCATTTTGAAACCAGCGAGCAATTCTTGAAAGAGATCGGACGCGAAAGCTATGACCTAATCATGCTTGACTGGGTCCTTCCACACATGAGTGGTGTAGAAGTGATGAAACTGATTCGGGAGAATCATGACTGGCCGATTCCCATCCTTTTTGTGACGCAGCGTGATCAGGAAAAAGATATCGTGGAAGCCCTCGAGGCCGGAGCCGACGACTACATGGCGAAGCCAGTCAAGAAGCTAGAATTGTTAGCGCGGGTCGGCGCACTGGCCCGGAGGGCATCGGTACTGAGAGACGCAGAGGAATCGACCATCGAGTTGCCCCCGTTCAGCATTGACTTCGCGAATCGGGAGATACAAACCCATGGTGAGAAGATCAAACTGACGCAAAAGGAATATGAACTTGCAGCTTTCTTATTTCGCAATATTGGAAGGGTGGTATCCCGTAGCCATCTACTAGAGAGTGTTTGGGGCACCAACCCCGATATCAACACCCGCACTGTGGACACACACATTAGTCGAATCCGACAGAAGCTTGCTATTACCCCGGAGACAGGGTGGAGATTGTCTGCGATCTACCAGCACGGGTACCGTCTGGAGCGGCTCACCAACATTGAGGAGTAGCTTCCGGTGAGCTGCAGGGACAGGCTGTCGGACTCCCTCAGCGATGCAGTCAACTCGAACTGTGTGATTACTGGCGTGATCGTAAACGGCGAATAGGCACAGACCTATGAGTGATCATTGCCCCGATACGCCGTACCGCCTGGAAGCACTCAAAAGTAACTATCGCCGCTCTCTGGGAGCTAAGCTGCAGGAGTTAGAAGTCCGCTGGGAACAGTGCCGACAATCTCGTTACGCCAACGATCGGCTGGCCAACCTCAGTGTGTGGGCACATCGAATCGCCGGATCCGCTGGATCCTACGGCTACACCGAGTTGAGCGCTGCCGCATTGACCCTTGATCGTTGCCTACAGGGGTGGACCCAGGACCGATTGGATCCTGATCGACTCGAACAACTCCACATTTTGTATCAGCAGCTCTATGACGTGTTGGCGCAGGCCGCGTGCAACGCGGACCCATCGACATAGGCCCAAGCCGACAACCTGCGAGCTGCTTAAACGAAACCCTCTAGCTTCAGCTTGAGATCTGTAGTGCTGCTGGCGTGCTGCAATGCAACCTCCTCGGAGATTATGCCTTGCTTACACAGTTGGAAAAGATGCTGGTCAAAGGACAACATGCCTTCGACTACTTCTCCTTTCTTTACCAGATCCGCGAGTTCCTCCACTTTGAGAGGATCTAATATCAGCTCGCGCACACGTGAAGACACGTTCATAATCTCACAAGCCAGGGCTCTACCCTTTCCCGAGGCTGTTGGCAACAGACGTTGCGACACAACTGCTCGCAGGTTCTGGGAGAGCTTGGCCCGTATCGTCGGCTGGGCCTCTGGTGAGAACGTCGCAACGATACGCGTAATAGTCTCCGCCGCCGCCGGCGAATGCACTGTTGAAAACACCAAGTGCCCCGTTTCAGCGGCTGTCAATGCAGTCTGAATGGTGTCTGGGTCACGCATCTCACCGAGGAGAATGACATCTGGATCTTCGCGCAGAGCTGCGGTCATGGCATCCAGGAAAGACACCGCGTCCATACCCAACTCACGTTGAGAAATAATCGAACGATCCTCTTTGAATAAAAATTCTATCGGATCCTCGATGGTGATGACGTGTCGTGCGTGCTTATGATTGATCTGATCGATGAGCGACGCAATGGTTGACGACTTGCCCGATCCTGTCGCCCCGGTAAGCAATATCAGCCCTCTCTCGTAATTCGCATAATCGAGCACAGATTCTGGAAGGCCCAGCTCCTCGATGCCGGGAATATCGGTGCGAATTACACGAAACGCCATGGCGATGGTACCGCGTTGGTAATAGCAGTTGGTGCGAACCCGACCTATGCCTTTGATGCCGACGGACAAATCCACCTGATATTTGTTCTGGAATATGTCCCACTGCCTAGGCGACATAATCTTCTGAGCCAGGGCTTCCAAATCTGACACCGACATTACCGGAAATTTTTCGGCTGCCTGCAGCGTGCCATCTATGCGCACCACTGGGTGATTTTTCACCCGTATATGGATATCCGACGCGTTCTCGGCAACGGCGTACTGAATCAGCCGAGTCAGCAATGCCAGTGGATCTCCCATCTGAGCGGATGATTTTACCTGCATCTGGGAGGCATCCTGCGAGGAAGAATTGGCCCGCTTAGGCGCTGCTGCCGACTGCGCCGGCTGTTGCTGCATCCCGGCGCCAGCCGCCGAGGCAGTTGGCTTTTCAATCACTGTATCGGTCATGTTATTTGTGCTCGCGGTATATACTTTAGGTTTTCACTCGTTGACCCACTTAAAGCCAAAGAGAATAGCAGGGTACTGCTCCCACCCCACTTTCGAATTCATAGAAATGCGCACTCTTCAGCCTAAGTATAGCGGCTCTGACAAATTGTTCCCGAAATTGATAGGCCTTTTGCCGTTCAGCTCCACCCATATGCAGCCATGGAGAGGATCCCAAAAGTAGAGGAACTATGGAGCTGCCTACCCGTCGCTCCCACACCAGCAGCCACAATCAGGGGTAGAAAGTGCTCCGGCGTGGGGTGGCTGCGCGCGCACTGTGGCGCCTCGCGATATGCCACTAGCTCATCGGCCCGCCCCGCGATAATCGCCCGCCGCAACCAAGCATCGAATTCGCAAACGTAAGCCGGCGGCGGCGTGTCCAGCGATTACCCCCTAAACTCACCCAGGTTATGTGTGGCGCCTCCGCTGCCAAGTATGAGTATTCCCTCTTTACGCAGAACACTTAGAGTTTCGCCAATCCTCAAGTGGCACTCAGCAGACCGATTCAACTGCACCGAAAGCTGTGACACTGGCACCTGGTGATCCGGAAAAGCCAAGGACAAAGGGATCCAAGTACCATGATCCAAGCCCCTAGTGTTATCAATATGGGTGTCGATACCTGGATTGTGTAATAACTGAGCAACCCGCGCGGCAAGTTCCGAGCCCCCCGGGGCTGGGTATGTAAACTCATAAAGTTCCCGGGGAAATCCGTAGAAATCATGGATCGTGGTCGATGATTTGCGCCACTAATGGTCGCGGTCCCAATGAGCCGAGACACATAGGACGGCCCGTGGACTTCCGATTTGCCTACCCGGATCTTTCAGAACGTCTCTCGCGGGCACGGCGTCGTGAATAAGCAACGGCGCACCATCGGATA
>JAOTYS010000402.1 GCA_029861795.1 Gammaproteobacteria bacterium
TTGCAACGAATTCCTGAACGGCGAGTTGGGCGCAAAAACGCCGTGATATCGAGTCAGATTGGTCCTGAGTCTCTGCATCCAACACCTGATCGTTATTGTTGAGACGGATGATCGTGGAGTGCCTCGTCGAGTCCGGCGCCCATCAGATCTATGAAGTTGTCTCGATAAAATCGTTGCTGGTCCTCCCCGGATGTACCCTCCAGCGCTTCACTAAATCGCTTCAACGGATTTCGCCCCCCTTCAACGTGCGGGAAATCCGAGGAAAACAGACAGACCTCGGGGCCTGTGTTTTTGATAATCCAGCCTGTGGGTTCGTGGGGGTATGGCGTCACCCGAAACTGACGCCTGACAATTTCACTGGGTTTGGCGGAAAGGTTTTTGAGCCGCTGTTCCCCTTTCATAAACGCGGCGGCGCCTGAATCCATGAATTGCATCCAACTGGGCACCCAGCTGGCGCCTAACTCGATCGCGCCAAATTTCAAATTGACGTGCCGATCCAACACGCCATCGATAATCAACACCGACATGGTCTGCCACAGCGACAACGGGATGGCCATGTAGCTGGTCGACGTGAAGTTTTCAGCACCGCCATGGAAATCCAATACCTGGGGTTGCCCTGTTTTGTGATAGTCAACATTCATCTTGTGCTCACCGCCCACGTGAAACAGGATTGGTACGCCGGCCTCCTCCGCGAGCGACCACAGAGGTTCAAACGCGGTGTGACTAGGGCTGTGGCCCGGTGGGCAACGCGAAGGAATGATCAATCCTTTGCAACCCAGCTCTAACGCTTCCTTGGCAATTACGGGCGCCTCGTCAAAATCAACCAGCGGCACATACCCGGTCGCCAACAGGCGTTTGTCCACGCTGCAGAAGTCCACCATCATGCGGTTGTGCGCCCGCGCTGCTTCACACGCAAGCGTATTGGTGTTTCCCGTTTCAAGCCCGTAGTTGTCCAGTGCATCGGACGTAAACACCAGCTGGCTGGCAAAACCGAGGTAGTCGAGGGTTCTGGGCCGATCCTCTTTTCGGAACGCCCCCAGAGCGGTATGCCCTCGCCGTAACATGATCTCGTTTTCAGCGCCCGCCAAATAGTCCGGATCGTCATGTAAGGCTTTCATCTCCCGAATCCACGCCTCATCACGTGATCTCATGTAAGGCATGAAGTCATCACGGTATTTGTTCGACACGAACTCGCCGATTTTGTCGGGAAACTCCATCACATGAGAATCCGCGTCATGGATGGTTCTATTTTCTACATAAGCCACTGCCGCTCTCCTGTTAACTTACGGCGCGGTCAACCCGCAACGCGCCGCATTCCACTGCCACTATATTCCCGGGATCGCACGTTCCCAAATGGCTGCGCCTGCTGGGCTCAACTGGCAACCACGTTGCAGCGACCCGCTGATTAACAGCGGCTCGACCTTGGGCAAAGAGCTGCAGAAATTGCGGGCTACATCGCGGACTCCAATGATTCCATTTCGTGGTGTATTCCAACCCCACAGAATCTGCGCGATTGGAAGTCATCTCTCGCCTACCAATATCCGACCAGTTCAGAAAGGAAAAGTCCGACGACCTCACATCAACTATGGAGCCAATGTCTAGCCAGCAATCGTCGAATGAGGAACCACACAATTCCGAGACGTGCAGTAGCTTCACGGCCTCATGTCAGAGCTCCCAAAACTCATAACCCGACCAATAACTAACTCCCTGATTAGCCTGGGGAAATATGGCTCAGCCTGCTGGGCTCGACCGCCAACCGCGTTGTGGCAGCCACGCTGCAGCGACCCGCCGCGATCTTTTATATTAACGCTCGAGTCTCTTTGAGTACTTCGACAGAAATGTCGAAGGAAATGCTTGAACTGACCGCTGGTCAGTTATATAAATGGCCACTGGTCAGTAAAATCAATCGTGACCACCCGACTCAATCAGCGCTATCAGCGCTGCCATAGTCAATTGGCCAGAGTAAGCAGCAAGAAAGTAGTGGAGACACATGTGCGTTCGGTAGTTGAAATAAATCAAAGGGCCAGAAGCGCCGAGCAAAAGGAGTTGCGGCGGCAGGCAGTTCTGGAAGCAGCGGAGGCGTACTTTCTCGACGTGGGCTACGAAGTATTTTCTATGGCTCAACTTGCGAAGAAAGCTGGGGTAGTGAAAGGCACGCTGTATCTTTACTTCAAAACCCGGGAAGAGCTTTTTCTGACACTTTATGAGCAAAGCCTGATTCGCTGGAGCCAGGTTTTCATCAGTTACTTATCTAAACCGCTAGCGAGCAAGGAGTATGCACAGGCGCTATATACCACCTCCATGGCGGATGGCACCTTCCTGCCTCTTCTCATCAGGCTCGAACATGTCATCGAACACAATGTAGCGATCGACAGGCTGATCAAGTCGAAAAGAGTGTTCATACATCAGGTGAATGCGATTGCGGATCCAACATCCACTGCACTCGCGTTGAGTAAAGCGCAGTCGATAGAAGTCGTAAAAACAATGGGTGTTCTCCTGATTGGTGCGACTAGAGCTGACCAGGGCCCATCCCTTGATGGCGAAGATCTACCTGAAGACGTGCAGGATCTTCTTGCCTCGTTTTCGTCTGAACCTCTCTTTGTCACGAACGCAGTCCGAGTTATTGAAGGAATTCGCGCGGAAGCTGAAGCAATGTCCAACTAAGCAAACCTAATCCAGGAGAAAACTCAAATGAGTTTCAACAGCCAATGGATGCTCGCCAAATGGCCAAATGGACAAATAGGTCCTGAAAACTTCGAATATGTGGATTACAAAGCGAGCGGGCAGAATTTCGGGAAGCGGCTACTGAAGATAGCTGATCCAGTTTAGTTAGAAATTTCATTGATTTGAAAAAACAGAATCACCTAGGAGACAGACGCTATGAGCGCAGCAGAATTTGACAACGTGACTGAACTGGAAGGTCAGAACCTAAGAGCATTGCTCGAACTACAGAGAAGCAAGTTCCGCGCGGAAGGTGAGGTAACGTATTCCACACGCATCGATCGCCTGAAGAGGCTCAAGGCACTTATCGTTGAAAACAAGAAGGAGTTCGCGACCACAACCAAACGTGAATACGGCGGCGAACGATCCTATGAATTCAGTTTGTTCTCTGAGTATGCGTCAAAGGTCGAAGCAATCGACTATTCAATGAAACATCTAAAAAAGTGGATGAAGCCCGTCGCGCGAAAAGCCAATAAGCCCATGAACTTCTTGGGAGGGAAAAGTCAGGTCAGGTACTTTCCTAAAGGCGTCGTTGGGATTATTTCTCCCTGGAACCTGCCATTTGGTTTGACTGTTGCACCTCTGACAAGTGCATTGGCTGCTGGTAACCGGGCATTACTCAAACCTTCAGAATACGTTCCTGAAACAGCGGCCCTCTTTGCTGAAGTTGTCCCCCGATATTTCTCAAAGGATGAGGTTGCTGTTATCGCGGGTGGTGTGGATATCAGCCAAAGGTTCGCAGAACTGCCTTTCGATCATCTCCTATTTACCGGGTCAACCAGTGTCGGAGCACGGGTGATGCAGTCAGCATCGGCAAACCTGGTACCAGTCACTCTCGAACTTGGTGGAAAGTCGCCTGTGGTCATTGGGCGCAGCGCCAAGCTTGATCTCGCAGGAACACGCCTCGCATTCGGAAAACTCCTAAATGGTGGTCAACTGTGCCTGTCACCCGATTACGTCCTCGTGCCAGAAGAGCTGGAAGAGCAACTTGTCTCACGGGTAACTCACGAGGCGCAATCAATGTATCCGAACATTACTGAAAACACGGATTACACCGGCATCATCAATGAGAAGCACTTCACCAGATTGGAGACCTATATTGATGATGCTGTTGCCAAAGGTGCAAAAGTCACCATTGTGGGTGCCGATAAAACTCGCCCGTCCGAGAACAGTCGTCGCATGCCCTTGCATATTCTCCAGAACGTCAATGAAGACATGCAGGTCATGCATGAGGAGATATTTGGCCCGGTTCTCCCGATTATGACTTATCGTGACGTCACTGAAGTCCCGGATAAGATTGAACCCCGCCGAAACCCCCTCGCTCTGTACTACTTTGGCAAAGATAAAGAGGAGCAGGATTACCTCTTGAATCACGTGCAAAGCGGCGGTGTTTGCGTCAACGACATTACTCTTCACTATGTGCAGGAAGATCTACCGTTTGGTGGCATTGGCGCTTCTGGCATGGGTGCTTATCACGGCCCTGAAGGATTTAGAAATATGAGCCACGAGCGGGCGATCTATAGTCAAACCATGATCGACGTTTTGCCCATCATTGGCGCCCGCCCACCCTTTGGTGACAAGTTCCGAAAGAACATCAGCAAAATTCTTGGCTCAATCTGATTTAGCTAATCCGGAGTTAGATACGCCTGTGGTGATCTA
>JAOTYS010000403.1 GCA_029861795.1 Gammaproteobacteria bacterium
AGGGTCTGATGGATTCCGCGCGCTAGTCATGAAAATGGCGGACCAGTTGAAGCACAGGGGCCCTGATGATTCCGGTTGCTGGATTTCGGAACAACTATCAATTGGCATCGGTCACCAAAGACTTTCAATCGTAGACCTTTCGCCAGCGGGATCTCAACCGATGGTTTCTCACGGCGGCAACCTTGTGCTCAGCTATAACGGTGAGATTTACAATCACCCGGACCTTCGAAAACAACTGGAGACGGATGGGGTTTCCTTCCGGGGGCATTCCGACACCGAAGTGCTGCTTGCGGCAATTGAACACTGGGGCCTGGAAAGCGCGATTGAAAAAGCAAACGGCATGTTTGCCTTTGCGCTGATCGATCTTGCAGCGGGTGAATTGCATCTTGTGCGCGATCGTCTGGGTGAAAAGCCACTTTATTACGGTTGGCACCGCAATTCGTTTATTTTTGCCTCGGAGCTAAAAGCTTTTTACGTCCTGCCGGGGTGGGATCCGGAGATAGACCGCGGTTCGCTGACTTTATACTTCCGGCACAACTACATCCCAGCGCCCTATAGTATTTACCGCAACATATTCAAGCTTCCGCCGGCATGCCGTTTGTGTGTGCCGGTTTCAATATCGGCAGACAGGGCGCGCTTCAGTGAACAACCGATTGTAACGCCGTCATCAACTGAGTTCGCTCCCGTTCGTTACTGGACTCTATTCCGTCGTGACAACGGGTTCGGACAGGGTGGTAAATCCATCGAATCCTTGTTGCAAGCATCGGTTTCACGACAGATGGTGGCAGACGTGCCCGTTGGCGCCTTTCTTTCCGGAGGCGTTGATTCATCTACGATAGTCGCTCTAATGAGTGAAGTTTCAATGCATCCTGTGAAGACCTTCACTATAGGATTTGATGAGTCTGAGTTTAATGAGGCTGCTCATGCAGCGCGGGTGGCGAAGCACCTTGGAACCGAGCATTATCAGTACATACTTTCACCTCAGGACGCATTGAACCTGATTCCATCGTTGTCAACGATATATGACGAACCTTTTTCCGACTCCTCCCAGTTGCCTACCTGCCTTGTGTCCCAGGTGACACGCGGTGAGGTCACGGTCGCACTATCTGGTGATGGTGGGGATGAACTGTTTGCGGGCTACGACCGGTACCGGGTCGCCAAGAAGCTATGGAGCAGTCTCGACAAGGTCCCATGGCCATTGCGAGGATTGTCGGGAAGATTGTTCGCGACTGCACCAACCGGCTTGTTACGTTTAGTGGCCGGGCTACTCAATCGTGTGGCGCCACAGGCCGAGGGTTCGCTCTCCACAGAGAGGCTCCGTCGCATTCTGGAGCTGGCAGCATCCAGAACGCCGGATCTATTGTATCAAGGTCTGGTATCCCACGAGTTGAACCCCGACAAATACGTCGTCGGTGCCTTTAAACCGAACTACGAATTTTCAGGGACACCGGACTACGCTTGTGACGATGCGCTCGGAAACATGATGGCGCGGGATATACGTACTTATTTGCCGGACGATATTCTTTGCAAAGTAGATCGGGCCAGCATGTCAGTCTCGCTTGAAGTTCGGGTACCGTTGCTTAGTCACGACGTGGTCGAGGCTGCGTGGCAACAACGTCCACTAACAGCCGCGGTACACGCCAATGATTCAAAGCGCGCCATGAGGGAGATTCTCTACAAGCGAGTTCCACGCAGCCTGATCGAGCGGCCCAAATCGGGATTCGCAGTACCTTTGGCTGAATGGCTGGGCGGACCCCTGCGGGAATGGGCACGGGATCTTGTTTCGCCGGACCTCATCCGTAGTCAGAATCTACTGGAGCCGAATGCAGTTCGACAACTTGTATCGGAACACTACAGCGGTGCTACCGATCACAAGTACCGGTTGTGGAACATTCTGGTGTTTCAGTCCTGGTTGCAGCAGACCGGAATACGCCAGGGTGCTTCGTAACAGTGCACCCACTACTTCATGCTGATCATCGGGAAATGTGCGTCCATCATGGCCAAACAATATGTTTTGACCTAACCTATGTGTTCTTTTATTGGCTGACAATGTCGGGGTATGGGTAATATGGCACTAGAAAAAGAACAATTACAGGCTGCTGCAGCGGGGGCAAGAGGCCGAATCAGCGATAAGCTGGGTGACGTGTGGTGGACATTGCTTGTACGCGGATTGCTGGCCGTAGCCCTTGGGCTGGCCGCGTTGTTCTGGCCCATAGCCACCCTGGCTCTTCTCGTTCGCCTTATCGGCCTTTATGTACTGTTTGACGGCATCCTCAGCCTGCTTGCTACCTTCCGTGCGAAGGAATTTGGCGCCTACCTGGTCTCCGGTCTGATCAGCGTGGCCATCGGATTAATCCTGTTGTTCTGGCCCGACGTCACGGGCCGGCTACTGATGATCATTGTTGGCCTGTGGGCCCTGTTTCACGGCGTGGTCCTGTTTCTCGCCGGACGCCAGACGGATCCAAACGACCCCGATCGCGGCTTGACCATTACCATTGGTGCAGTCGCCGCCATCGTTGGACTGGTTCTGGTCATCTGGCCCGCGACCGGCGTGGTCACGATCTCGTGGACCATTGCCATTGCAGCACTGTTGCTCGGCGGGCTGCTCATCTTTCTTGCAATGCGGATAAAATCAGTGGAAAAACGAGTCGACGATTTAGGACGGCCTTCATAGAAAACTCGCAGCAGCCTAAGATCCACGCTTAATGGTAATCTAATCCATCAAGGATCGATAAGATAAGATTAGTTCAGGCTGACTCGGCCGAAGCCCCGTCAAGATTGGCGGAGCTTTCTTTTTCGGGATGAATTTGGGCATTGAGCGTATCAGCGCGTTTCAAGGTTAAACGCCATGCAGGTTGCCCAGGTGTGGGTGGCCGCAACGGGTGTAGATGAGATCACCTCCTCTCCACGGGCAAAGCGGAAGGCAGCGCGAGGATCGAGACGATTGCCGAAACCACCAGCATCAAATAACAGGGATGTGTGCAGATGTGTGTCTCCCCAATATAGATACTCCGTCTCACTTCCCGTGATACTAGGCACGACTGGCAGATAGCTGTCAGTGGAAGCGGGAAGTGGGACATGCGCCCGCGGACTACGAATCTGTCGACCCAAACATGTGATGTTCACGGCTTTGGCTTCGAGTCCACGGGTGCGCTTGGACTCGTAAACGAATACTCGGGGCTCGCCGTCATACCGGCTCACTTATATTGCCTTCGAAGAGTTCAAGCACGCTCATCCCTTAAAGGTTAATGTATCACTGCAGGAGATCGCCATGAATCGTTTAACCCAAGGCTGGTTCACCGCCTTTATTGGTATTGATTGGTCAAACTCAAAACACGATGTTTGTATCCACTTTTCAATTCGGGCCTTAGCCCGATGGCTTCTTGGGACGCAGATTCCAGATTGTGATTGTCTCTTCTTGGCCGGGTGAGTAGCCCCGGGGAATTTCACTCCAAGGCTCTCGTAGGTAGGGTCGAGAACTGGCGCGGTAACTCGTCAGGATATGCCGCGCTGCGCAAAGCGAGCAGCCGTAACCGCGAATGTCAAAATAGCGGTGAGAGCTGGTCGCGTTGGCAGCGAGCGACGTGCGCCTGAACGATCCGAGGAGACGAACCAACGTAGAATAAGTATCCCACCAAGTTTTAACGTGACAGTACCATCTGAGAGAGAGTTAACCATCGCTGTTCGGCGTAACAATGATTCGGCTCGCCAATAGGCAAAGCAAGGCCCAGGTTGCACCCGCAATCCAGCCGGCGAGAACATCAGTCGGCCAGTGCACACCGAGATAGACTCGGCTTATACCTACGAGTACGGTCAACAAGACCGACCAGGCTAGGAAATAAACTTTTATACGCGTGGTGTCGCTAGCAAGCGCCAGCAAAGCACCCAGGGTGAGGAAGACTACAGCTGACATCATGGCGTGGCCGCTAGGAAAGCTGCTCAGGGCTGCAGTTGTTTCGTGCGGAACAATGACTGGTCGAGGCCGCTCTATGAAACCTTTCAGTAGAGTATTGATAAGCGTGCCTCCAGATACAGAAACGGCAACAAACACTGCAAGCCGATGCTTATTTTTCAACCACAAATATCCACAAGCGGCGATCGTGAGTAGCGCTAACGTGACGAGCCCGCCAAGAGCCGTGATGTCGCGGACGACGACTTCCAGCCATGCGGGGCCAATAGGGTCCGACAGTTGTTGGGGATTGCGAAACATCAACAGCATATCTCGATCGAACCCGCGAGTGTCACCATCTGTTACCTCTTCAGTCAGCTTGATGAACCCATACAAACCCAGCGATACACCAATCACAATAAATTCTGTGGTGTATTCCGGAAGGTGAGACTTCCGGGACGACGGTTGCCGTGTTTGAGACATCGTTGGC
>JAOTYS010000053.1 GCA_029861795.1 Gammaproteobacteria bacterium
GAACCGGCGCCTTCCAGCTGCCTACCGAAAACCCCTCCCACGGATTCTAATTGGTAGCGCGAGCACTCGCTGAGTCGCAGGGAGCAGCTACGTCCTCCCCAGCCGTGCGGTAGGTATTTGCCTTGTCTTGCCGTTGGCTCCATGTCGTAGGCGCGACCGAATCAGCGAATTATGCTACTTTTAATCACATGATTCGATGCTGAATAATTGATCTTGATCAATTTTAATGAGCATTTATCAGGTGGATGATGGTGTGGAAATTAAAAAAATAGAGCAAACTTATTGAATAACCTTGATTCATGACTCAGCATAGTGGCCATAGGGGTTAGGAGCGTGGGTAAAGAACAGAAGCCTGAAACAGTCATTTCGGTTAGCAACATCACCGACAAGGACAAGGATGCGCCCGCGAAACGCACGGAGAAAATGGACACCAAAGAATACGAGAAGGAACTGGGGAAACTCCAAATCGAACTGGTAAAGCTGCAGGAGTGGATCAGGATCAAAGGCCTAAAAGTTGCGGTGATATTCGAGGGCCGGGATGCCGCCGGGAAGGGCGGAACCATCAAGCGCATTACCGACCGGTTGAGCCCCCGCGTATGCCGCGTGGTGGCTCTACCGGCGCCGACCGAGAGGGAAAAAAGCCAGTGGTATTTCCAGCGTTATGTTGAACACCTTCCCGCCGCCGGCGAGATGGTGCTGTTCGACCGCAGTTGGTACAACCGCGCCGGGGTGGAATATGTAATGGGTTTCTGCACGGAAGATGAGTACAGGGAGTTTCTGCGGTCCTGCCCGGAATTCGAACGCATGTTGACGCGTTCCGGGCTGAAGCTGATCAAATATTGGTTCTCAGTGGACGATCGTGAACAGGAGCGCAGGTTCCGTGCACGCGTGGGCGATGCAACCAAACGCTGGAAACTGAGCCCGATGGATTTGGAATCGCGCAACCGCTGGGTCGAGTACTCCAAAGCCAAAGACAACATGTTTGCGCACGCCGACATTAAACAGGCGCCTTGGTATGTGGTAAACGCTGATGTGAAGAAACGGGCGCGGCTGAACTGCATCAGTCACCTGCTGAGCTTATTCGACTACGAGGATTTGACGCCCGAGCCGGTCAAATTACCACAGCGCAAATCAGCGGCCGGCTATGTGCGTCCACCGCTAAGCGACCAGACATTTATTCCGGAAAGATACTGAATGTAAACATGAAAGTACCATGTCAGATGTAGGCACTAATCAAACGGAGACGGCTCCTACCGCAAAGACCGTAAAAAGGCAGTCGTCCAGGCGGCGCGGTACAACCTCCACCCGTATCAGTCGGCGGATTGACCCATCTTCAGCGGAGTACTATCTCAATCGCGAGCTGACCTGGCTCCAATTCAACCGCCGGGTCCTAAACGAGGCGCAAGACGAACGAACGCCGCTACTGGAGAGAATAAAGTTCCTTTCGATCGTCAGTTCGAACCTCGACGAGTTCTTCATGAAGCGCATCGGCGGATTGAAGCAACAGGTCGGCGCCGGTGTGCTGCAGCTCACGGTTGACGGACGCACGCCGCAGCAACAGATCGTGGAATGTGATGCAGCGGTCCGCGACATCGAGTCGCAAAAGGACGCTCTGCTGCCGCAATTACTGAAGCGTCTGGAACAACACGGCGTATACGTCGAAACTTACGCTTCGCTGGACGAGAGCGCCCGGCGGGAACTGCGCAATTACTATTTCGAGAACATATTCCCGCTGGTCACGCCCCAGTCTATGGACCCCGCTCATCCCTTTCCGTTCATCTCGAACTTGTCGTTGAATCTTTTGGTCACGCTGCGCTACCCAAAAGGAAGCGAGACGTCGCTGGCGCGGGTCAAAGTGCCTGTTGGGGCCGGCATTCGCCGCTTTTTACAGATCGGCAGCGAAAACCGCTTCGTTCTGCTCGAAGACGTGATGTCCAACAACCTGGACCTTCTGTTTGCCGACATGATAGTTCAAGCTTGTGAGCTCTTTTATGTGACGCGAAACGCGAACACGACGAAAGATGAAGGCAAGGCAAACGACTTGCTGGAAATGATTGAGTCCGAGGTCCGGGACCGGAAGTTCGCACCCATCGTGCGCGTCGTCGTCCAGGAGAATATGGATCCGGTGCGCAGCGGTATGCTGGCTGCGGAGCTGGGCTTGCAGAGCCACGGCGACGTATACCAGACCTCCGGCATGCTGGCGCCCCGGGATTTGATGGAAATCGCGATGTTGCCGCTGCCCGATTTGCACGACCTCGCCCATCATCCGGCGGAGCATTGCAAATTGATAGAATCGCGCAGTATCTTTTATATCATTCGGGATGCAGGCTCGATACTGCTGCAGCATCCCTATGAATCTTTCACCAATTCGGTGGAGCGCTTCCTCGAAACCGCCAGCTCAGACCCAAAGGTTCGCGCCATCAAGATGACGCTGTACCGCACCTCCAGCGAAAGCAAGATTGTCGATACCTTGATTGATGCCGCGCAGAACGGCAAGCAGGTCGCGGTGGTGGTGGAGTTAAAGGCACGCTTCGACGAGGCGGCGAACATACGGTGGGCGAGCCGGATGGAAGAGGCGGGCATCCACGTGACCTATGGTGTGGTCGAGCTGAAAACGCACTGCAAAGTGATCCTGGTGGTGCGTCAGGATTACAGCGGACTAAAAAGGTATATCCACATGGGTACCGGTAATTACCATGCGGGCACCGCGCGCCTTTACAACGATCTCGGTTTGTTGACCTGTGACGATGCTCTCGGCCAGGATGTAACTGAACTGTTTAATTACCTGACTACCGGATATTCACCGAAAAGGGTGTACAAGAAACTCCTACCAGCGCCCAAGCTGTTGAAAAAGGCCATATTGAGCAAGATCAAGCGGGAGATCGAAAAACACAGCGAAGATAACCCGGGGTTGATCCAGTTCAAGATCAATGCACTGGAGGACGTCGATATCACCCGTGCGTTGTACGAGGCGTCCCAGGCGGGAGTGAAAGTGGATCTGCTCATTCGCGATACGTGCCGGTTACGGCCCGGAGTACCGGGCTTGTCAGACAACATCCGCGTGGTGGGTATCGTAGGGCGATTCCTGGAGCACACGAGGATCTTCTATTTTCGCAACGGCGGCGATGAGGAGTATTACATCGGTTCAGCGGACATGATGATGCGCAATCTGGAGCATCGCGTGGAAGTATTAGTGCCGGTGGAGCAGGCTGAGTTACGCGAGGAGTTGAGAACGATTCTGCTGACTCAGCTCGAAGACCAGCGCAGTGCTTGGGATATGAAGGCTGATGGGACATACATCCAGCGAACACCGATTTCCAGCAGTGACAGAAGTTGCCAGGAGACGTTCATTCGCTTGGCCGAGGCGCGGGAGAAAGACGCTGAACGTCGCAAAACTCGATCGGCACAACAGCTACGCAAACGCAACATAAAGCGCTAGTTTTGGTCGACATGGGTCAGGGATGGATCCTGGAGACCAGGGTAATAGACCGGGGTAATAGAGTAGGTGGCGCCCGCCGATCTGAATCAGGAAGGCGTTGGGCGATCAGTTCTCTTGCTGGTCGACGCCGCGGAGCACCGGATGTGTGAGGGTGGCCTCGAACGCCCGACCACTCGGTTCGAAGTCTGGCGGTTGCTACTTTTCGTAACAAGTTGATACCCTATAGGCCCTTGACGAAAGCTAGGTAATTGGGTGGATCGGGTAGTCCTGCTGCTGGCGTTTTCTCTGCTGTTGTTTACCTCTCCACTGACCGACTGGATAGCACGGGAGGGCGCTCCGTGGTATCTGCCATATCTGTTGTGGTTGGGGGTCATTGCTGCTGCCGCTTGGTTGAGCTGGATGCGCAGGCGACATGACGTTTAGCTTGACCTATCTATTTTTCGCAGCGGTGATCTATCTGTCACTGCTTTTTCTTATCGCCTATGCCACCGAGCATGGCTGGATTCCTCAGGGCATCGTTCGCCATCCCGCGACTTATGTCCTCTCGCTCGGCGTCTATGCCACCTCTTGGAGTTACTACGGCAGTGTGGGGTTCGCCCAGACCGAGGGTTACAGCTTCCTGACCATTTATCTCGGGGTGACGCTGGCCTTTATCGCATCGCCTTTTCTGCTAGCACCGATTCTGCGTCTAGTGCGCGAGTATCAGTTGACCTCGTTGGCCGATTTGATGGCGTTCCGTTATCGCAGTCAAGCGGCTGGAATCTTAGTCACTCTGTTTATGTTGGCCGGGACTCTGCCGTACATTGCCCTACAGATTCGTGCAGTCACCGAGTCTGTACAAGTGTTGACTCAAGAAGTCACGCCTCGCCTGTTAGCCCTTGGGTTTTGTGGGACACTGACGTTGTTCGCGATCTTGTTTGGCGCGCGTCACATTTCTCCTCGCGAAAAACATGAAGGACTGGTGGTCGCTATCGCCTTTGAGTCATTAGTCAAGCTGATGGCGCTGTTAGGAGTGGGTGTATTTGCTGTATTTGGTGTATTCGGTGGATTTTCGGGTATTGATCAGTGGCTGACAATGCACCCGGAAGCACTGGATGCATTGTATCGCCCGGCGAGAGAAGGACCTTGGGCAACGCTACTATTTCTCGCGTTTGCGGCGGCCTTTCTGTTACCGCGTCAATTTCACATGACCTTTACTGAAAACGTCGATGCTAAAACCCTGCCTATGGCGAGCTGGGGTTTCCCTCTGTTTTTGCTGTTGATTAACGTGGCAATCCCTCCGATCCTTTGGGCCGGTACGGAACTCAATGTGGGCACCAGTGCGGATTATTTTGTGCTGGGAATCACCTTGAGCAGTGACACTAAGTTACTCCCTATACTTGCTTTTCTTGGGGGAGTCTCTGCCGCCAGTGCCATGGTGATTGTTACCACGTTGGCGTTAGCGGCGATGAGTTTGAACCACCTACTGTTACCGGCCAGCTACCCGGATCCAACCATCAATCTTTACCGTTGGTTGGTGTGGGGGCGTAGAACCATGATTGCGGTGATCATCGCGGCCGGGTTTGGCTTTTATTTGCTGTCAGAGGCTAATCAGGGATTGGTGCAACTGGGGTTGATCTCATTTGTGGCGGTAGCCCAGTTCACACCGGGAGTGATCGGAGCCTTGTATTGGCCACGGGGGACGCGTGCTGGTTTTATCGCAGGCCTTATAGGCGGCGCCGTGATCTGGGCCGTCACCTTGATTCTGCCGATCCTGGAGCAATCTGGGCAGCTTCAAGGATTTGACCTCAGCGCATTCTTAGTGGCAACAGATCAAAACAAATGGACGTTCGCCACGTTTTGGTCCGTCAGCATCAACGCTCTGCTTTACGTCGGTGTCTCTCTCATTACCAGACAATCGAACGAGGAGTTGGAAGCGGCCAACGCCTGCGTACGGGACACACTGGCACCGCCCAGGGGGGTTGTTGCCGCCGCCTCGCCCCAACAATTTCAGGAGCAGCTTGCGTGGATGTTAGGGCAAGACATGGCCGCTAAAGAAGTCCGCCAGGCGCTGGAAGATCTTCAAATGAAATCGGAAGAACGCAGCCCCTTGGCGCTGCGTCGGCTGAGGGATCGGATCGAACGTAATCTGTCAGGCTTAATGGGGCCGGAGTTAGCGCGAATGGTAGTGAATGAACAGCTACGCATGGATCAAAAAGCGCAAACAGCGCTCGCGGATACCATGCGCTTGTTCGAGGAACGACTGGAGGTGTCACGCACAAGACTCAAGGGGCTGGCTGCGCAGATGGACGAGTTGCGGCGTTATCACCGTCAAATTCTGCAGGATCTGCCAATTGGTGTCTGCTCGGTCAGTCCAACCGGGAATATCGTTATATGGAACCAGGCGATGGAAAAGCTCTCGGGAATCAGCACCCATATCGCACCAGGTACATCTTTGGTAGCACTTGCGACGCCCTGGAATAAGCTGCTCGGGGACTTCATCACTACTGAAGCACGCACCGTTCATAAGCAGCGGGTAAGCATTAACGATCGATCGCGTTGGTTTGCTCTGCACAAGGCGGCGGTGGAAGCGTTTGCGCATTTTTCCTATAGCGCTTCGGATGGGGCGACCCTGGGGACAGTGATCCTGGTGGAGGATTTGACAGAGACCCATTTACTGGAAACAGAGCTCGCGCACAGTGAACGACTCGCTTCTATCGGACGGCTTGCGGCAGGGGTAGCACATGAAATCGGCAACCCTGTCACGGGCATTGCATGTCTCGCCCAAAATATTCAGGCTGAGTGTGATGATCAAGAAATCCACAAGAGTATCTCCGAGGTGTTAGAGCAAACCCGGCGCATCAGCTCCATAGTGCAATCCCTGGTGACATTTAGTCACGGCGGAGATGCTCACTCGGAGGCTCAACCGGAGATTTTTCTGCTCCGCGGGTGTGTGGACGAGGCGATCAAGTTTGTGCAATTAAGTCACGCCGCTAAGGAGGTTGAGTGTGACAACAGGTGCGATCCTGATGTTGTGCTAGCGGCCGACCGACAACGTTTGCTTCAGGTATTTGTGAATGTCCTGAGTAACGCTTGTGACGCGTCCGGCCCTGGAGATGGTGTGAGTATTGAGACAGAGGTACATCATAGCAGTGTCGTTGTCTCGATAATCGACGAAGGCAGCGGCATAGCCAGCGATATTATCGATCAAGTGTTTGATCCGTTTTTTACGACCAAGCAGCCCGGCGAGGGCACCGGACTTGGGCTTGCGTTGGCGTACAACATAGTGCGAGACCATGGAGGCCAAATGACCATCCATTCCGAAGTGTCCGGGGGTACGCGGGTCAGGATTACCCTACCCATGAGTGAAAAGACTCTCGCAACGACAGACGCGATTGAGGCTGCCGGCGTATGAGTGGAATATTGATTCTGGAGGACGAGGTAGTCATTCGTGACGCATTAAGGAAGTTGTTGCAACGCCATGGACATAGGGTTGACCAGGCGGGGTCGGTCGACGAAGCCACTGAGCTATTCGACCTCACATCTTTCGATCTGATCATCGCTGATCTGCGATTGCCGGGTGCGCCGGGTACCGCAGTCATCGATCTGTGCGACGGGGTACCAGTTTTAGTTATGACCAGCTATGCCAGCGTCAAATCCGCGGTAGACTCGATGAAGCGGGGTGCAGCCGATTACATCGCCAAGCCATTCGATCACGAAGAGATGACGTTAGTGGTGGAGCGTCTGCTGAGACAGACACGGCTGGAAAGGCAGAATGCTGCGCTGAAACTGGATCTGCATCGCAATTACCCGGTCAGTGGCATGATTGGCAGTTGTGCCGCTATGCGCGAGGCATTTGATCGGATCAAACGGGTGGCGCCCACTAGCACCACAGTTTTGATACTCGGTGAGTCAGGCACCGGTAAAGAGTTAGTGGCCCGAGCAGTGCACGAACACAGCACACGACGTGATGCTCCACTTGTTGCCGTAAACTGCGCTTCCATTCCTGATACGTTGATCGAATCGGAGTTGTTTGGGCACGAGAAGGGGGCGTTCACTGGGGCGGTGAGCACCCGTACCGGCTTAGTCGAGGCGGCGGACGGCGGTAGTCTATTCCTTGACGAGATTGCGGAGTTATCCGATGCAGCGCAGGCGCGGTTGCTGCGGGTGCTGCAAGACGGCGAGATACGCAAGGTGGGATCAAACGAGAACCGCAGAGTCGATGTGCGTGTACTTGCGGCGACTCATCGGGATTTGGAGCAACGAGTAAATGATGGTTCGTTTCGCAGCGATCTCTTGTTTCGCCTCAAGGTCATGGAGATACATTTGCCACCCTTAAGGGAACGCGGTGCAGACATTCAGCAACTGGCGGAGTATTTGCTGAAAAAAGTATGTAAGAACTTGAACCGACCTGAACTGGGATTTAGCAACGAGGCCCTCGCTGCGATCACCGCGCATACCTGGGCTGGTAATGTGCGTGAGCTCGAGAACGCAATCGAGCGCGCCGTGATTCTGTGCGACGAAAATACCATTGACGCCGCTTTGCTGCATAGCAATGTACAACATGCAGCTACGCCATTTGTGGACACGCCGGGTGAGGATGGTGCCAGTCTTGAACAGTATTTTCGACGGTTCGTACTCGCTCATCAGGCCAATCTCACCGAGACTGAGCTGGCACGCCGTCTTGGAATAAGCCGTAAGACCTTATGGGAGAAACGTCAGCGACTCGGCTTGCAGCGAAACCGTCGGACGGGCTGAGAAAAGTAGCAAAAAGTTACAATTCGATATTCGTTCCGTTACAGAAAGTAACGACTAAAAGAGATATTACTTCATATATCTAGAATAACTAATGGATAATACGGGATGTTTTAATTGACACGATATTGGCACGAATTTCGCTTAGCTGTTAGGTGGAACAGTGGGCCAGGTTCGGATATCTGTGGTTCGGTGACTGCTGGTATTGGAGCCGCAACGGAGCAAGCACACTCGATCAAGCCTGTGGGGCCCGCATGGAAGCATTTGATTGTGATTTAACAACAAAGCAACAACCCAAAAGGAGGAACTAGATGGATCCCAAAATCGTCTGGTTGTTCGTATTTGTAATCCTTTATTGGGCGTACTGTATCTTCTGGGGTATCAAAGGGGCCATGTCGGCGAAGACGGCGAGTGATTACTTTATCGCCGGTCGTCGTTTGTCCATTTGGGTGTTTGTGTTAGCTGCAACCGCGACGTCTTTCTCCGGTTGGACTTTCATGGGCCACCCAGGTCTGCTCTATCGAGATGGCTTTCAGTACGCTTATGCGTCATTTTACGCAATCACCATTCCATTCACTGGCGTCATGTTTCTGAAACGACAGTGGATGCTGGGCAAACGCTTTGGGTTTGTGACTCCGGGCGAGATGCTATCGCACTATTTTAAATCCGATGTGATCCGGATCTTGGTGGTGCTGGTGGCGTTGGTATTCTCTGTTCCATATCTTGGGGTGCAGCTACGCGCCTCTGGTTTCTTGTTTAACGTGTTGACCGACGGCGCATTGGGCGTTGAGGTCGGGATGTGGCTGTTGTCAGCGGTCGTGTTCATCTATGTGGCGTCCGGCGGCTTGAGGGCGGTGGCCTATGTGGATACCCTGCAATGCGTTTTGTTGGCAGCAGGTATCATGATCATCGGTATTATCGCTATCAACGCCGTGGGTGGATTTGCCAAGCTTAACGAAGGCATAGCCGCGCTGGCACTGTTCGATGAGAAGCGTACCCTTGATGGTTTCAGCCACTATATAGCCATCCCCGGGGTGATCCAGTTTGTATCCTCTGGACCCAGCGCCACTGGCGGTGCGTGGACCGGCATCATGATCCTGACCTATATGTTTGCGCTAATGGGGATCCAATCGGCGCCGGCGTTCTCCATGTGGTCGTTCGCCAACCGAGATCCACGCCCATTTGCACCGCAGCAAGTGTGGGCGTCTTCATTTGGCATCGGCTTGATCCTATTTACTTTCACTGCGTTCCAGGGTCTAGGTGGCCACTTGTTAGGTGCGGACACGGCCTTCATGGCAGCGCATCCCGAGCACGTCAATGACGTGATGGGTGCGGGCTTGGGCGGCAAGGACCTGATGGAGTCGGCGGGTAAACAGGGCATGTTGGTACCGCAGCTCATACGCCTGATGCAAGAAGCCGCGCCTTGGTTGGTGGGACTGTTATCGGTATGCGCGTTGGCGGCTATGCAGTCGACTGGTGCGGCCTATATGTCCACTGCCGGCGGTATGTTGACTCGAGATCTGCTCAAGCATTTCATCATGCCCAACGCCAGCCATGGTCAGCAGAAGTTCTTTGGCCGCGTCGGCGTCGCCATCATTGTGTTGGCAGCCTTGGTAGTCGCCACTACGTCGAAAGACGCGTTGGTGCTGTTGGGTGGTCTCGCTGTGGCGTATGGCTTTCAAATGTGGCCGTCTCTCATCGCGGTGTGTTGGTGGCCATGGCTCACCCGGGCCGGATGCACGGTGGGTTTGGCAGCAGGACTCATTGCGGTCACCCTCACTGAGAGCATTGGTCAGACCTGGTTTGGCATCGAGGCCTGGGGTCGTTGGCCGTGGACCATACACTCGGCAGGTTGGGGCATCTTGTTCAATCTCGGTCTGGCTATCATCATTTCTGCGATGACCCAAAATTCCGAGGATACGGCTAATAAGATGAAGTACCACAACTTCCTGCGCGAGCATGCCAGCTTGCCCGCCGAGAAGAAGGGGTTGGTGCCGGCCGCCTGGATCATCGTTTTGATTTGGTTCTTCTTCGGCATCGGACCCGGAGCCGTGATTGGCAACACCATCTTCGGTAACCCCAACGATGCGACCACTTGGATCTTCAGTATGCCGTCGATCTGGGCTTGGCAGATACTGTGGTGGGCCCTGGGCGTGTTCATGATGTGGTTTATTGCTTATAAAATGGAGATGTCGACCGTGCCTGCTAGGGAAATCGAGGCACTATACGAAGACATTGGCGACGAGCACGAAGCTTCTGAGTCCGTGTAATTAAGCTCAGTAGATTAATCAGGGGGAGGGGCAACCCTCCCCTTTTTTATGGGTGACGGCCCAGATCTCCATGCCAACCGGACACTGTGCTTCTGCGTACTGGCTGGCGTTAACTCGCATGCCATCAACTGGAGCACGGCTATCCCAGGCACTGGGGCAGTGTTCGAGTTAAAATCTTGCCATGTTGAATTACTGGTTATGGGTGACAGCGCTGACCCTATTGCTGCTTTATCCGGTTAGTAAGCTCATCTGGGTGTTCAGCGTTCGCCGTCTGCAGCGAAAACTGAAACGAGAATTGGATCAAGCTGAGATCACGGGACAAATGAGAAGGGGGTGGATAATCGGTGCAATCATTTCGTTCGCATTTTCTGCGCTGTATAACTTCAATACTCTAAACATGTCGGGTAATGGATGAAACTGTCTATCGCTTCCTGAAATACACAGCCATCGCATTGGTTGTGGCATGGGTGGGTTGGTCGTTGTATGACAGTTTCATGCGGGATACAGAGCCGGGTGATCGTGCGTTCCACTCCGCCGAGAGGCTATTTGAGGACCGTGCGTACCAACGAGCGCTGGAGCAATATCAACGAGCATTGCAGGAGAGCCCGGACCATATTCATGCGCTGCGTGGTTATGCGCGCACCATGATGATGTTGGGTGAGAACGATGAAGCCTTACGTGCATTCAACGACGCCATTGAGCTCGAGCCGGATTTCGGTGGAACATTTGCGAACCGCGGGATTTTGTACGATCGAATGGGGGACTACAAACTGGCCATACAAGACTATGAACATTCCCTTGAGTTGGACCAAGATATAGCAAAGGGACCCCATTGGCTGACTAGGTTTCTGCGCTTGCAACCGGAAAAACCGCCGGGCATCGCGGAGCGTGCGGCCTATCTGCGTGCGGAGTTAGCCAAACCCGAGGGGGAGAGGTTACTGCGGGTGCCAGAATTGGATGAGCAACAACGAAGCTATAAACAGTGAGACTTGGTGTTTTTAAGTCTTGGCAAGTGCTTCACCAGACACCAAGCAGGTCCACCAGTAGGACGCGGAAGAAGAATATCAGCGCGATACATCCGAACAGCAGGCGAACCGTGTCGGTCTCTCCTTCCTCGGTCCTGAACGTCAAGCCGTGGTAGGCGATTGCACCCGTGACAACCAGGAAAATAACATCGAGTGCAATATTGTTTGGCATGATGTTACGCGATCTTATTCTATAGCTTCTATAATCGGCAATCTGATGGGCAGGTTTGGTCCGTGAGTGGAAAGGAGGATTTATGTCTGAAGACAAAATTTATGACGTCCCGGCGCAGATAAAAGCACGCGCGCACTTAAATGATGAGCAATACCAGGAGATGTACCAGCGCTCGATTTCAGATCCGGACGGTTTCTGGGCAGAGCAGGCGGAACAGTTCGTGACTTGGTTTAAGACGTGGGACACGGTGCAACAATGGGACTTTCACAAAGCGCATATCTCCTGGTTCGAAGGCGCAAAACTCAATGCGTCGTACAACTGCGTCGATCGTCATCTTGACTCCCGCGGCGACCAAGTTGCCATCTTGTGGGAAGGGGACGATCCCGCGGTAGATAAGAAGATCACCTACCGCGAGCTGCACGAACTGGTGTGTAAGTTCGCCAATGCGCTCAAGTCCCGTGGCGTCAACAAGGGTGATCGCGTGTCGATTTACATGCCTATGATCCCCGAGGCCGCCGTGGCGATGCTGGCGTGTGCACGCATTGGCGCCGTCCACTCAGTGGTATTTGGCGGCTTTTCACCGGGGGCACTTAAGGATCGCATTCTTGACTCGGACTGTCGCGTAGTCATTACCGCTGATCAAGGCCCACGTGGTGGAAAGCCTGTCCCGTTGAAGGTCAATGTTGACGAAGCGCTCAAGGGATGCCCCAACGTGCACACTACCATTGTGGTGCAGCGCACTAAGGCTGATGTCCCATGGACAGACGGCCGCGATGTTTGGTACCACGAGCTGATAGCTAAAGCCTCCGCGGATTGCGCGCCCGAAGAGATGGGCGCAGAGGACCCCCTGTTCATCCTCTATACGTCGGGTTCGACGGGTATGCCGAAGGGCGTTTTGCACACCACTGGAGGATATCAACTGTACACTGCGATGACCCATAAGTATGTGTTCGACTATCACGACGGCGATATTTACTGGTGCACCGCGGACGTAGGCTGGGTCACCGGTCATTCGTACATTGTCTATGGGCCACTGGCGAATGGCGCCACCACGGTAATGTTTGAAGGTGTGCCCACCTATCCCGATGCCAGTCGTTTCTGGCAGGTAGTGGATAAACACCAGGTAAATATCTTCTACACCGCGCCCACCGCGATTCGCGCTCTGATGGGGCAGGGAGATGATCTGGTTAAGAAGACCAGTCGCAAAAGTATCAAGTTACTCGGAACAGTGGGTGAACCGATCAACCCGGAGGCATGGGAGTGGTATTACCGTGCAGTGGGTGAGGCGCGTTGTCCTATTGTCGATACATGGTGGCAAACTGAGACAGGCGGGATTCTGATCACACCGCTACCGGGTGCCACCAGGCTTAAACCCGGTTCCGCAACGCTGCCGTTTTTTGGGATTGTGCCGGAGCTACTTGATCCTGACGGTAAGGTGCTTGAGGGGCCGGCGTCCGGGAACCTGGTGATTTCGAGACCATGGCCTGGTCAGATGCGCACCGTCTATGGCGACCACCAGCGTTTTATCGACACTTATTTTAAAACCTACCCCGGCTACTACTTTACCGGAGACGGCGCCCGCCGTGACGAGGATGGTTATTTTTGGATCACCGGACGGGTGGACGATGTCATCAACGTTTCCGGTCACCGTATGGGCACCGCCGAAGTGGAAAGCGCTCTGGTGCTACATGATGCTGTGGCGGAGGCCGCGGTAGTAGGCTACCCACATGAGATCAAAGGTCAGGGCATTTACGCCTATGTCACACCAATGAGCGGGGTGACCACTACGGAGGCGCTGCGCGATGAACTAATGCAGTTGGTGCGTAAGGAAATCGGCCCCATTGCGCGGCCGGATGTAATCCAATGGGCACCCGGTTTGCCAAAGACGCGATCCGGCAAGATTATGCGACGGATCTTACGTAAGATCGCAGCAAATGAACTGGATAATCTGGGTGATACCTCGACGCTTGCCGATCCCGGTGTGGTCGATGATCTGATAAGCAATCGGGCCGGCTAAGTGCGCTGGATCGCAAATCGAATATTTGTACATACGGAGGAAGGGAAATGGACGAAGAAGTAATGAATCTGCAGATCCGGAAGTTTTTGAAAAGAGTTGGCATTACTGCGCAGCGCGAAATTGAGAAAGCTGTGCGCGATGGGCTCGACAGTGGGATACTAAGTGGTACTGAAACTTTGTCCACCCGCATGACACTGACGGTGCCGCAACTCTCAATGGACATAAATATCGACGGCGATATTTCTTTAGAATGAGCAGATCGAGCCATCCGACTGGAGAGCAAGTGACTGAACCGAACAAAGGAAACTCATTCCAAGACGACTCGAACGTCTCCGAGATCGAGGCTTTCCCAGTTTCTGTGATCCTACAGCGAAAGCAAGTTCAGCGTGGCCAGTGGAGTTGGCCTCAGTGGGATCTGGTTGCAGTGGTGACCGGCGAGAACATTGCGCATCGACGCAGTTCCCGCATCAAAATCCACAGCGACGCTGACGGTGAACGCTATCTATGGGCTGGATTAGAGCTAAGGCTTTACAAAGACGGTGCGGAGAGCTACTGGTACAACCTGATGGCTCAAAGCCCGTCATTGTTCGTGGTATGTCAGGATGACACCGAACTCGACCGTGAAGGCGAACTGGCGCCGTTCATAGTGACCGCGAATCAAGATGAGGCGTTGGCACATATGGAGACGGATGATGTGGTGTTGGCTGTGCCTATGCCCGAAGTGATCCATCAATGGGTAGAGCGTTTTGTGGTGCAAAACTACGTGCCGCAACAAAAGAAAAAACGCAAGCGTCGAGATTGGTTGGACGAGGCTGCATATGCGAAAAGATCTCAAGCAAAACGCTCCTGAATCGGTTGCCACAGATTCCACCGAAGAAAATTTTGTGTCGCGGTGGTCACGGCGCAAACGCTTGGTGGAAGGTGCCGAGAATGATTCAACCCAGCTTGATAACATAGCCCCGCAAGATGGAATCCAGAGCGAGGATGTTGAGTCGAACGACAAGACCGACGCTGACATGCCGCCGCTGGAATCCCTTGATGAGAGTAGCGACTACAGCCCTTTCTTTTCTCCCAAAGTGAGTGAGACACTGCGTAAGGCAGCTTTACGTAAACTTTTCAGCAGTGCTCGTTTTAACATTGTCGATGGACTTGATGATTATGACGAAGATTTTCGATCTTTCCAGGCCTTGGGGGACATACTCACTGCGGAGATGCGAGAGCTGGCCGAGCGGCGGGCGCGCCGTAACAACGAGGTTGATGGCGAGGACATTACTACAAAGGATGAAGAATCATTGACGAATCCAGAGGGTGAACCGATCGAGCAGCACGGGCAGTCGGACGTGGCCGATTCCCAACATGTTGATGAGAGTGAATTAAATGACCCTGATGACCCTGATGAATCTCTAGAGAAGAGTTAGGCCCACAGAAGAGTTAGCACAGAGAAGAGTCATGCGCGGAAGAGTCAATAGATTCCCGACGGCTTAGAGTTAAATACTGTTGAAAAACTCCCTCAAAAGCCGAATAGTGTCATTCCCGCGAACCACTGCATGGACGCAGGAGGTAGAGCAACGCAGGGATAGATACATGGATGTAGCGTAGTAGGGTAATGCAGGACGCTATTACCGAGCAGTTGCCGAAGCGGGAATCCAGTAGTGCTTTGATTCCACAACATTCAACTTCCTGGACTCAAGCTGGAGCCTGCCCTCGGCCCCGATCCAGGGCGGGAGTGACGATGAGTTTTTCAACACAGTTAGTTAAGTAACCCGATGTCCGAACCAGTCCAACAAGCTGTCGATCTGGAACAACTCCTGGGTTACTCGTTGGCGACTGATTCGCCGGACGCGTTAGCGCGCACTCAGGCTGTTTCCGGGGCGCCGTTGCAGCCGACTAATCCCACTTCGTTATTGTCGTATCGGTCCCAGGGGAGTTTGTTGATTATCGGATCAGGGGAACACGCGCTACAGCAGGCTAGGCAACTTAAAGACAAGCTGCGTTGCACGGTGTTGATGACGGGGCTTGGTAATGCGCCCGAAGTGAGACAGACCCCGTGTCCTAGCGACAAGTTCGAGGTGGTGTATGGGCGTATCCTGAAACTCGCCGGTCACCTGGGACAGTTCAAGGTGGACGTGGAGCTCGACGGTAAAACGGTGAATCTTGCTCAGACCTTGGACAAGAATCGCGAGCACTTTGATTTAGTGCTGGACCTTGGAGCAAGTCCGCAGCTTACCCATCAAACGTTACCGTTCGGCTACTACGCGACCGGAGACCAAGCGTCGGAGCTGCACCGAGCCCTGGCCGAGATACCAGAGCTGGTAGGCGAGTTCGAGAAGCCCAAGTACTTTAGTTACAACGCTGACATTTGCGCCCATAGTGCGAGTGGCGTATCGGGATGCACACGCTGCCTTGATGCCTGTCCCACTGACGCTATCCGCTCCGTTGGGGAAAAAATCGAGGTCGATCCCTATCTATGCCAGGGCGGGGGCAGTTGCGCCACCG
>JAOTYS010000404.1 GCA_029861795.1 Gammaproteobacteria bacterium
CAACGTGTCCATCGACAGTGACTTCGGCGGGCTGGGTTAAACCCACGGCCAGCGCATGCTTACCGCGAGGGTGCGAAACTGTCCAACCCTTGTCGTTATCGCTGGGGTTGATGGCATGGAGCTTTTCGTTGAGCTCTCGAGTTTTTGCTTGATCAAGATCGACGATGTTCATCAGTGCTTCCGATGCCAACTGTATATCTTGGCAGGTTTCGGCTCCCATATGTTTGCCTGCTCCACACCGGGCAGTGAGGCAATTGCGCGGAACTCAGAGGCCATGGCCACCCAATCGTCGGTCTCCGCCAGCACTGCCGGTTTACAGGCGATCGGATCACGCAACACGGCAAAGCCATCACGCGTGCCGATTGCGAACGTATAAAATCCGTCCAGGTCTTCAATCGCTGACTCCAGGGCTTGATCGAGCGTCGCGCCCTCTGCCAATCGCCAGGTAAGATATCCGGCGGCAACTTCGCTGTCGTTGTCTGTTTGGAACTCAACGCCGCGACGGCGCAACATGCGTCGCAACCGATTGTGATTGGATAACGAGCCATTGTGCACCAAACACAGATCCAGACCCGTTGAAAACGGATGCGAGTGAGCGGTGGTCACTGCGCTTTCGGTGGCCATGCGGGTATGTCCTAAGGCATGTGTGCCTTGCATCTCGTCAAGCTTAAATCGCTTGATCACATCCACTGGACTACCCTTCTCTTTAAAGATCGTAATGGTGTCACCCGAACTCATGATTCGTAGTTCAGGGTAATGTTGACCTACCCATTGCTCCACCGTATCCGGCGTGCTTGGCACCTGCAGCACCGCATGACTCGCTCGCACCTCCACAGTGGAGTTGTGGCCGAACTCAGCCATCAGACGTTCACCTAGGTTTTTCCAATCGTAGTGCTCGTCAGCACTGAACAACGTAACCTTGCACACCCCCTCTGGGGCCTGTTCACCGTAAACGGCAACGCCCGCGCTATCAGGACCGCGGTCAGTCATCTCCACCAGCATACCGGCAAGCAGTGAGCCCAACCGTTGCTCCATCTGAGGATTTTTTGTAAACAAACCGACTATTCCACACATCTCAGAACATTCCAGTCAGGCTGGCATAGCCTGGGTGGCTCGATCACTTTGGCCTCTGCGCCAAATCACGCAGTGCCGCCAAACCAATACATGCGCCTTCGAACTCGTCCATGGCGTCGATCAAACAAGGCCACAGGTAATCGGCTGACGCGCTATCCGCCAATAAGTAAAAACTTAGAGTGTCGCCCAAGTCATTGCGGATTACCACCGCGTTGATACGAGCGACAGAGGTCTGAGCGATGCAACCATCGGCAAACTTGTGAGGACGCATGTCAACGCCGCAAATCTTAGCGAGCATCGCTGCCGTGTGTTCCCCAGTGAGGGCAAACCAAAAGTGGCTGTCACGTCGCGGCAAAACATAACAACGATCAGGGGTCTGCTGCGCGTTGGTTTGTTCGAATTCATGCGCTCGATTGCCAGCGCCAGACAGAGTGTCCAGAATTAAGTGTTCTTCTTGAGACAAACGCGCCACCAAGGTTTGGTCCGCCTGAGTCACTGCGAGATTTGGCTCTGGTGGAATCATCAGTCCTTGCTCGGACAACCAAACTGGCGCGCCGGCGCCTTTAAATCCAGTACGTGGTAGCGGCGAAAGATCGGCGAGCCCCATTCGTCTGGCAACCGCGGCCTCCCGCTCAACTTGCCCATAGCGCATCGCTACCACTGCGTCACCAAGCTCGGCGAATTCGCACCCCGCCTGCAGTAGCTGGCGATACAGGAAACTCCGGCGCGGATAGTCTGCGGGTTGAATCAACTCTACATCTCCTGGCGTTGGTTCTCTGGATCGTAGAACGGGAGCTCGACAACGCTTGCCGTCACCATCACACCACCACTGGCGCGGATTGAAATCTTTGTGCCCGGTTCTGCTTGATCCACCGCCACATACGTCAGACCGATAGTCTTGCCTATGGTGGGCGAGTAGTAGCAAGAGGTGACTCTACCGGTGATGTCGCCGTCGCGAATCACTAGATGACTCTCTTTAGGTTTTGGAGCACTGGAATCATCCAAAGTAAACCCCACGAGCTTGCGCTCCAAAGGGTGTTCCATGATGACATCTATGGATCGGCCACCGACAAAAAATGGCTTTTTGCGTGAGATGGCCCAAGCGAGGTGAACCTCATGGGGATGGGACATCGAATCCGTATCCTGACCAATGATGATATGCCCCTTCTCTAGCCGCAGTAACCTTTGGGTCTCGACCCCAAACGGCTTCATCTCATACTCCGCGCCGGCGGAAAGTAAACGGTCCCACAATGCCTCGCCGTAGCTAGACGGCACGTGAATCTCATATCCCAGCTCGCCCACAAACCCCACTCTAATGATTCTCGATGGTATTCCGGCAACAATACCTTTACGCACACCCATGTAGGGGAACGCTTCCGCGGAAAGATCTACATCATCACACACTTGTTGCAACACTTTGCGGGAATTCGGGCCTGCGATGTTCGCCCCCGACCAGGCGCTAGTTGCGTGCGCCACGTCCACATCTAAACGCCACTGCGCGTTCCACAGCAACATGTTGCGGTAGACGTTGTCGACTCCACCCGTGGTCGCGGTAACGTAGTAATGCTGTTCATCGAAGCGACAGGCCACGCCGTCATCGACGACTACACCTTGCTCGTTGGTCATGACCACATAGCGGGCACGGCCCACAGGTTGCTTTTTGAAGGCGAAGGTATAGATACGATTCAACAACTCCCCCGCATCCGGACCGCGGACCTCGAGACCACCTAAGGTCGACACATCGATCAGTCCGACATTGTCACGCACGTGCCGACTCTCGAGGTTCATATAATGGTCGCGCTCTCCCTTAGGGCCGTAGTAGGCCGGCCTCCACCAAAGACCCGCCGGCATCATTTGTGCACGGGCCTCCAAGTGGCGGTGGTGCATCGGAGTGTGACGCTCAGGCTCAAAGCTGCGACCTGCCACATGGGCTAGTTTCTCAGCGGTAAACGGTGGTCGCC
Organism: Gammaproteobacteria bacterium; assembly: GCA_029861795.1. Next base: position 3,036 of record JAOTYS010000404.1, read on the forward strand.
CCGTGGTCACTCCGGTTTCGGTCACGTTGCGTCCCGTCGCCTCAGCAGTCAACCGCGCGACAGTCAATGCCGAATGTCTCCCCTGCGAAGGTCCCATACCCACAGTGGAAAAGCGTTTGACCAGCTCGACGTGATCATAGCCGTCAGCGCACGCATTCACTATGTCAGCGACCTGCAGATCCTCATCGAAATCAACAAACTCTTTGCCCGAAGGATGCGGGAAAATTGGCCAGGGGTGATTCAACGAGATCTGTATATCTGTAGCCGATTGCGGTGGTTGTAGGCCGACTTCCTTTCCCAAAGCGCGCGCCGCGAACCAACCTGCACGGCGACCAGAGTCGAGCACAGAATCGAGATCCGTAGTTGCGTTGACCGAACCCGCGAGATGAATATGGTCGCGTAATCCAGCGATAGAAAACATCGCTGCTTCGTCGTCGTACTCAAGCTTGGCACCGGAGTGCAGGGGCAGCTGGTAGGTGGGCGTGTATCCCACTGACATGGCGACCAGATCACAGGAAATTGTCTCACTGCCACTACCGCACTTTCCCCTACCGATAATAGGTCTGATCTCCGCCTGTTGCACATGGCGATTACCGATTGCCGCATAGACCGTATGCCCGGTAACTATCCGGATTTCTCGAGCTTGCACTGCACGGCCCATGACGCACTCTGGTGGGTCGTTCCGCAGGTCGACAACACAAGCGACCTCTGTGCCCGCCTCGATCAAATCGAGCGCCAGACCATAACCGTCCGAGTTCGCGGTCATCACCACCGCCCGCCTTCCAGGTCTAATGCCATACAAGCGAATCAGCCGCTGCGCCGCAGAACCTTGCATCACACCAGGAAGGTCATTGTTGCGAAATACCGCCGGCTGATCGATTGAACCACTGGCGATGATTAACTCGGTCGCCCGAATCTTATACATACGGTTTGCCTGAATCACCGGCAGCCAGTTGTCGCTGAACCAACCGTTGCAGACCGCGGATGTCATGACCTTGATACTGGGACTGGCCTCGATTGCCCCGACAAGCTCAGAACGCAGTTGCGCCGCGCGTTCACCTTCCGCATCGAAACGTGCATAGCTGAGCGATCCGCCAAGCACCGGGTGCTCCTCTACCAGCAACACTTCGGCGCCGGTTTGTGCGGCTTGTAGGGCCGCTGACATACCCGCTGGACCGCCTCCGATCACCGCGACATCGAAAAATCCATAGGCTTTGTCGTAGTATCCATGGGGGGTATTGAAATTAACCTTCCCTAACCCCGCTTTCCGGCGAACAATGGGCTCCCAAAACTTCCAAGCCCCGCGAGGCTTAAAAAACGCTTTGTAATAAAAACCCACCGG
>JAOTYS010000405.1 GCA_029861795.1 Gammaproteobacteria bacterium
TCAAAGCATTTTCCGGCAGAAGGAAGGCGCCCAGGAAAATCATCCATGACAACAAGGTGCCCAGTTGGCTTAGTAGGAGAATCTTTCGCCTGCCATATCGATCGGACCATCTCCCAAGAATGGGGGCCCCAATAAGCTGAAACGCGGAGTAAGTGGCACCCAGTAAGCCATAGATCAGTGCGTTTCCCCCCCACTTAGTGACTAGGAACACCAGAAACGGAAGCACAATGCTGAAACCCAATGTGCCGACGAAGTTAACCGACAAGATGGGCAGTAAAGATATCGCCGTCGAACTACGCGTAGTAGATTCTGGCGAGATGATTTACTCCTTCTTTCATTAACGACGTGCTCTGTATGAATCGGGTCTGTGCGGTAAACCAACGTACTGGAAGGGTTTGAGTTATCACATGTCTTTGTGGTATTGGCCGCTTGAGCATGGTGATTGTAAAGTCAATATTCCGTACACGATCGGTTACGGCGGTAACACGGTGCAATTTGATCCACCAGGCCCTTTGGGGCCGGCAGCTAAAATCAATGACTTAACCGGTATCTTTGTTTAATGCCGAGCCGTGGTACCGGATTCATCGACATCGAGACCAACGTAAATTATAGTGACTTTCATAGACGCCTCCTGCTTACATGTTCAACGTTTAATGAGTGATTTGATCCCTCACTTTGAGGGCCCTCTATCAAGGGCTGACCTCGATTTTAGTAAAAAAGGGGGGGTCTATATCTTCTATCCGTAGTTAGAGTCCTGGGGAGATCTCGTCATGGTCGAAGCACCGATTAACTATCTCGCCGCGATGGATGAGAAACCGGTCTATTTCATGGACCCGCCGCCGGGCGTGCCGGAGGAAAACATGAGCTACGACAAGTTCACGGTTTCCATCCATGATGCGCGCCGGCTGGCTCCGCCACCGTCTCTGGAGCGAGAGGGTTTTGAGGTCGTTACCCACCAAACGGCGGTCACCGATCTCTACGACGTGGGTGCGATTCGGGAGACCTACTACCCGGAGATGGAGCAGCTGGTCAAGCAAGTGACCGGCGCCCACCGTGTCGTGATTTTCGATTTCAATATCCGCATCTCCACCGTCGAAGGGACCGAGGGGGGAACGCCGAAAAAGGAGTCCGACGACGACACGGGGTTCGACCCGGAACAAGCCCAACCACCGGTCAGATGCGCCCACAACGACTACACGGATCTATCGGGTCCCCAACGCGTGCGTGATTTGATGGGGAAACACGAAGCGGAGAAGCTGCTTCAACGCCGCTTTGCGATCATCAATGTCTGGAAGCCAATCCGGGGACCGGTCCAGCAGGTGCCGCTCGCGGTGTGCGATGCGAGAAGCATAGCGCCTGGCGATTTGGTGGAAACGGATCTGGTTTACCCGGATAGAACCGGCGAGATCTCACTGCTCTCGTTTAAGCCGGCTCAGCGCTGGTTTTATATCCCCGAGATGAGAGCCGACGAGGCGATGCTGCTCAAGTGCTACGACTCCGAGCACGATCGCCCGCGTTTCACTGCGCATAGCGCATTCGACGATCCAACGTCTGATCCGGATGCCCCGCCGCGGGAGAGCATCGAGGTCCGCACCCTGGCGTTCTTCTGAATATCTCGGATGGACCCATGAAAGTTCATCTGGTCGATGGCACTTATGAGCTCGTCCGGGCGTTCTATGAGCCCGGGGGGCCCAGCGGCCGCTCGCCGGAGAATTCGATTACATTCTTCCACAGTAACAAGAACTATCGTGTCCGATGAACGCAGTGTGGTGCCTGATCAGCACTAGGCGTTCGCTAAGTTGGACTGCTGGTTACTCGCCTAACGCCTCACGTACCCAGCAATGAATCGCGTGAACAGAGCGCTCGTTGTCAACACCGCCATTGGGATCCAATACCAGCGGCCCCGGTTTGTATCCATGACTGGAAAGTCCACGTTGCACTGAGTTCAAAACGGGTAAATCTTCCGAGAATGTGGTATTGCGATCGAGCTCGGCGATCTTCATGGTTTCGGGATCTTCTTTTCCATCAGGTGTGAGCCAGCCTCGATACACTTGGGTCTGTCAATGACTTCGGTCGCCACCAGTAAGTATTTACCACCCGGCCCGGATAGATTTGGATTGACATGGTTGGCCACAGATAGATAACGCGATAGGTGGTGTCGTCGAAACTGTAGCTCGCCTTATCGGATACCACGCCCTGTGCGCTGTGGCGCAAGGTGTAACCCTGCGGCACGATATCAACACTTTGTGGCGCGATTACGCCTTTAGTGAAAGACGGGTGCACCACCCGGCAGTGGTAGCATTCATTGTAGTTTTCGACCGCGACTTTCCAGTTGCAGTGCTCGTCAGCATTGTGTGCCCACAATAGACGATAGCGATCGATGTCGGGGACGTAGCTTGCTAGATCCTGCGCTGCGTTCGGATACCAGTCATTCATCGGAGCTGCATCCGAATCAAGGTTCACAAACACAAACCCACAAAATACTTCGACCTTAATCTCCGACAGGCAAATCTTGGAGGCATCGAAGTCGCGCACTGCGGTTGTGTTTCGCGCAGCCTTGAGTCGACCATTGAGATGATATGTCCACGCATGGTAAGGGCATATGATCAGTTTTCGATTTCCCTTGCCCTGCAGCAATTCATGGGCGCGGTGTTGACAAACATTGTAGAAGCATCGCAAGACGCTATTGGCATCGCGCATTACGAACAGGCTTTGATCAGCAATGTCGAACACCACAAAGTCTCCAGGATTCTCGATCTCACCTTCGTGGCAAGCATATTGCCAGGTACGGAAGAAGATACGTTCTTTTTCCTGGGTGAAGACTTCGGGGTCTGTATAGAAACGCGGGTCGAGCGCGCGGATCGGCTCAGTTGTGTTTTCAGTTTGCGTTCTTCCCATTACCTGCGGATCCCCTGCACTATCAATTGGCTGAAGTGGTGATTGCACTGCTCCCAATACGAAGAAAAACGACCGCCAGTGTAGCTGGCTGAGTGTCGGCCCTGTTGAAGCTTCTCGAGGATTCCCACGTCCTCATCGTTGAGCTCGTGCCACATATCGAAAACATTTTGTCTTGCGTCGCGATAGGCGTCCGACTCCGCAGCCTCACCGATCAGATAGATGTGGATGTCTTCCCGTGTCCTATCCGGACTTATGGGGGTCACCTGAAATACGGCAAACTGATCTGGCCACAATTCTATCCCCACTGTCGGAAAGAAATGGAACCACAATCCCCGCTGTCTCAAGTCTTCAGCTAGATTGGGATAGTAAGGTAGACCATCACCCCTGCCCTGCTCTGGTTTTGGAAAGCGGTATTCGTTCCAAAAGCACGGACCATCGAACAATGTGGGTTGCCTGAGTTCCATTGGCACAAAGGCGTGCAGCTTCGGATGCAACGCAAAAACATGATAGTTTTCCATGAAATTCTCGTGAACGAATTTCCAGTTGGCGTTGATCTCATAGGAAATCGTACCGGCAAAGCGCAGTGCGGATAAATCGTATCCAGCCATGCGATCGATCATCGGCTTGAGATGGGTCTCAAGTTGCGGTGCGTCGCCCGATATATTGACGAAGATCAGGTCTTGCCACTGGGCAGCGTGAACCGGTGCAAGGCTCAGCGCCTGATCAACATTTTCGCAGTGATCATGTTTTCCGCCGCCGTTGAAGTGGGGTCGTTTGAGAAGTTGCCCGCCTAGATCGTAAGTCCATGAGTGATACGGACACACGATGGTCTTTCTACCACTGCATGGCGCCGAGACCAGCCGGGTGCCCCGGTGCCGGCACACATTGTGAAAGGCACGGACATCACCTTCTTGCCCACGTACCAGGATGAGTGGTTGTCCCGCCACCGCGGTCGGCACGATATCGCCGGGCCGTGGAATCTGCGCACCGATACCTGCCAGTATCCAGGTGCGGGTGAACAGCCGTTGGTTCTCCAGCAAAAGGAAAGCCTCAGAGGTATAGGCCGCATTGGGCAACGAAGAGGCGCTCTCGGTGCTGAGTTCTAGTCTTGCAAGCGCATCCGCACCAAGCATCTGTTCAAGTGATTGGTGCACCTGAGGATCTGTCATATAGATCTCGTCTACTGAAAAATAGAACAATAAATTTCATTATTATGAATAACGGGGTTCAAAAAATCAACTATGTGCGATACATTGTCATATTATTTCACTGAGAGCGTCTAGTGCCCGTCTCCTTTCCTAAGCTTTTTGAGCCCATCACGATCCGTGACCTCATTATAAAGAATCGGATTTTCTCCCCCGCCCATGGGACCTCCCTCAGCCGAGGCGGTTTGGTGACCGATGAATTGGTCGCCTACCACCAGGCGAGGGCCCGGGGAGGCGCCGGGTTGATTGTACTTGAGGGAATGGGGTTCGA
>JAOTYS010000406.1 GCA_029861795.1 Gammaproteobacteria bacterium
CTCTCGGGGGAAGACAGATACAGCAGATCCACGCTCGCTCTATCCATGGCCTTACGCACATTTTGTAGACGTGTCCTGTATTCCTCCAAGGAGAAGCTAAACTCAGGCTCGGGTCGACAAAAGCGCAATACCCGCTGCTTGTTGGATATATGATTTGCCATTGTCCTATCCTCCTCTGATTCGCGGTGTGTTTCGGATTTATACCATGGCTTGAGATTGGCAAGCCCCCTGTAGTCAAAGTCAGATTTGGCGACAGACGTCGGCTCCAACAAGGTGTCAATGTCCCAGCTTATAGGTGAAAAGTAGTGGCATATGGTGGTGGCGCCCAGATCCACTTGGTAGCGGCTACGGATTGTCGCCTCGGCTTTGGGTAAAGAAAACTTGCGTATAAGGTACAGACGCCTTATTTTCAGCCAGCCACGTATGAGGGCTCAACAACAGGATCTTTCGTTGCTAAGAGCTAGACAAAAACTCGGCAAATATCGCATAGAGAAGAAGATTGCCAATGGCCCGTTGGCCGCGGTGTACCAGGCGTTTGACTCTATCCATGGGGTCAGGGTGGCACTGAAGATCCCTCAACCGACCTTTAACGATGAACCTATTCTTGCGGACTTCCGAAAAGAGGTCCAGATCGCCTCGAAATTGGAACATGAAAACATTCTTCCAATTCAGAATGCATCTTATATAGATGGTCGCTTTGTCATTGTCACACTTATGGGGGAGGGAACCCTAGCTGATCGTCTCGAGAAAAGAACTTCACTAAAGACGCGGCTTCACCTCTGCGAACAAGCGCTGGATGCTGTGGCCTATGCTCACAGTCGTAAGGTCATACACTGCGATATCAAACCGGAGAATTTCATCCTGTTTCCGGGAAACCGCCTGCGCCTTACAGATTTCGGTCTTGCCAAGATGGTAGCAAGAACCATCAAGGCATCGGGGTCTGGTACCGTCGGGTATGTAGCGCCTGAACAAGCATTGGGGCGTCCGATGTTCCAGTCTGACGTTTTCTCACTTGGGCTAATTTTCTACAGAGTGTTCTCTGGGCACTTGCCTGAGTGGCCCTTCGATTGGCCCCCGCCAGGGTATGACAATCTACGTGATCGATTGCATGCGGATTTTATCGGGCTGATCCATAAAGCAATCGAGCTTAGACCGTCGGCTCGATATCGCAACGCCATCTATATGCAGACAGCGTTTCGCAAGTTGAAACATCGAACCCTTAAACAGAGTGGCGCTCGTCGTGGACGCAAAAGTGGCAATCGCTCGGGTCGAAACTGGCAAATCATACAGCGTCGTGAGTTCGAACGTCGTTATCGCAAAGTGTTGGACATCAGTTTCAACTGTAAGCGCTGTAGCGGACCGCTTTCCGAATATATGCAAGCCTGTCCCTGGTGTGGCACGAAAAACTCCGCAAATGGTGAGAGTTCTACGTTCCCGGCACACTGCCCGAGTTGCAAACGCGGAGTAAAGTTGGACTGGAGATATTGTGCCTGGTGTTACGGTCGCGGCTTTGCAGTGGCTACCACTCGCGAGTATTCGGACCGACGGTATTCTGCAAGGTGTGCAAATTCTGGTTGTTCTAGAAAGGTGCTGATGCCTTTCATGCGCTACTGTCCTTGGTGCCGAAGTAAGGTAAAGCGCAAATGGAAGTTGCCTGAGTCAAAAGACAAGTGCCCGTCCTGTGGGTGGGGAGTCGTCAAGGAGTTTTGGGGGTTCTGCCCTTGGTGTTCTAAGACCTTGTCAAAGAGATAAGGATCTGTCATGGACATTGCGGAGTTACAACAGGCGTTTGTCTACTTAGGAGACAAGAATCCGCAGACGGGTCTGTACGACACCCCTGGTGGTCACATTGCTGCTTACTCTGCGCGCAGCCCCGACAAAGATACCGATAACGAAGATTCGGCTGTAGCGATCGTCTGCGGTGAGGACACCACCGTGCTCGCGGTGGCTGACGGCGCTGGCGGTTTACCGGCCGCCAGGCGCGCCTCTAACATAGCGATTAACGCCTTAAAATCGTCGTTGAAAGAGGCTGCGAATCACCACCAGCTTTTGCGCACCGGCATTATCAATGGTTTCGAACGGGCCAATCATCAAGTGCTGGAGCTTGGGGCAGGTGCGGCGACCACTCTTGCGGTGGTGGGCATTGAAGGTAATACGGCCCGAGCGTTTCACGTCGGCGATTCCATGGCGTTTGTGGTTGGGCAACGGGGTAAGGTCAAATTGCAAACGGTAGACCATTCGCCCACAGGGTTTGCTGTCGAAGCAGGTTTTATGAACAACAAAGAGGCGATTCATCATGAGGAGCGACATCTTGTCTCTAATTTGATAGGAACTTCGGATATGCGGATTGAGATCGGGTCTGCTATTGAGCTGGCACCCCACGACACGTTGTTGATTGCTAGTGATGGACTAACGGATAACTTGCACCTGGATGAAATCATCTCAGTGATCCGAAGAGGTCGTCTCAATCAGTCAGTCGCTGCGCTAGCCGATCGCTGCAGTCGGAGAATGGACGGAGCCAGGGTGGGAGAGCCATCGAAACCAGATGACCTGACGTTTCTGCTTTTTCGGCGGTATCCTCCCAAGCGCACTCGCCGGGTGAAATCGTGAGTGACTGACGCAAGGTCTAAGGATCAATATGCCAAGTTGTGGTGAAGCCATCCTGCCTCTTCTTGAGAGCTATGGGGTAGACACGGTTTTCGGGATTCCGGGTGTTCATACCGTGGAAATGTACCGGGGGTTTCGCGCCAGTCGTATTCAACACATTACGCCTCGACACGAGCAGGGTGCGGGTTTCATGGCAGACGGTTACGCGCGGGCAACGGGTAGGCCAGGTGTATGTTTGCTTATCACAGGGCCAGGCGTAACGAACGCTGCTACTGCACTGGCTCAAGCGTTTTCTGACTCGGTGCCGGTACTTGCAATATCAAGTGTCAATCGAAGCAACGAGCTTGGTTTAGGCAGGGGCCTATTACATGAGTTGCCATCTCAACGTAATCTAATGGCGCAGTGCACTGCGTTTAGTCATACTCTCTTGGCCGCCGACCAGTTGCCCGATGTTCTAACGCAGGCGTTTTCTGTGTTTGCTAGTCGTCGACCGCGGCCGGTGCACATTGAGATTCCGATAGATGTGCTTGAGTCACCAATGCAATCCACGAAAGTTACTGTGCCCACGGTGTCACGTCCGGCTCCTGACTCGGTAGTCGTTGCCCAGGCTGGGAAAATGCTCAACGCCGCAAGCAATCCAGTTGTCATTCTGGGCGGCGGAACAGTGACGGCGGCGATTCAAGCACGCACCCTGGTAGAACTTTTGGACGCTCCTACTGTGCTCACTGTGGCCGCCAAGGGTGTGCTGCCGGACCGTCATCCCCTGTGTGTCGGCGCTCATCTGCCGTATCGACCCGTCCAGGATTTGATCGACCAAGCAGATGTGGTGCTCGCCGTAGGCACCGAATTGGCGGATACCGATATGTGGCGCGATGGCCGACCGCTTGAAATTTCCGGTCAATTAATTCGGGTGGATATCGATCCGCAACAGCTCACCAAGAATGCACGTCCTGCTCTCACGTTGCTTAGTGACGCAAGCGCAGCACTAGAAGCATTGCATCAAGCGCTCGGACAATCCGAAGAGAAGCACAAGCGATCTTCCGGGGCGGAACGGGTTGCCAAAGTGCGGGTGGCGATCCCTCAACACTGGCTTGCTGGGACCGAGCGGCAGGTACAAGTGCTGGACGCGCTGCGTGAAGTGTTGCCGGATAATGGAATGGTCACGGCTGACTGTACCCAGCTCGTATACAGCGGAAATAGCTACTTCCCCGTCAACAATCCCCGCAGCTGGCTGACCTCGACTACAGGCTACGGCACACTCGGTTACGCATTGCCTGCAGCGATCGGGGCCAAGATCGGTGCGCCGCAACGATCGGTCGTGTGTATCGCGGGCGATGGTGGGTTTCTTTTCACTATCGCTGAGCTGGCGGTGGCTGTCGAACAAAAACTACCCATTGCCATCGTGGTGTGGCACAACGACGGTTATGGCGAGATCCGTGATTACATGAATGAAAGACAAATCCCTGAGGTGGGGGTGAATCTGCGCGCGCCGGATTTTATAACCGTTGCCGAGGGCTTTGGTTGTATCGCAGCCCGTGTGCAAAGTCTGGACCATTTTAAGGAACTGCTAAAGGCATCGTTTGCCCAGTCCGTGCCAACACTAATCGAGATTAGACAAGATGCGGAGTTTCTGTGTTGATGCCGAATTTTGAACGCAGTAGTGCAAGATCTTCTCGACAGCCTTAGTCAAGTACTAGGAACGAACGGCATGCTAACCGGCGCCGACGTGTGTGGTCGCAGCGCCGGCTGGAGAGCTG
>JAOTYS010000407.1 GCA_029861795.1 Gammaproteobacteria bacterium
TGCTTATGCTTCGTCATCTCGAAGGGGCAATGGTTTCATCCCAGCTCAAATGATGCAAGATTACCACGATGACGCGCGCTGTCAGCGTCCACCCGCGATGTCGATCAGAGCATCATAGAGTGACTGATCTAATGTAATAGTGCCCTGTCTTACCCTCTCGTCGGCCTGTCTATTGCCTCTCTCTCCAGGTAATAGGATTTCGTCAACACCGGACAGGCGACGGCTGCCTTTGATTCGTGCTCGCATGCGTCGAACTGCATTGTTAAAAGTTCGTTCGTCAACCATGGCGGATGGGTTGATGGCGATGCAGAGATTGCCGCGATTGGAAGCAGCATCCGAATCGCCGATAACCCCGGCGCCTACCAACGGCCCGGTCAGTAATTCCACCATCATCGCCAATCCGGCGCCCTTGTGGCCGCCAAAGGCTTTGATCGCACCCTTTAGCGCCTCGTCCGGATCGTTGGTGAGTTCGCCCTGAGAATCGTAGGCAACGCCAGATGGTATGGAGCGATTCTGGCGTGACGCCTCGATCAATCCAAACCAGGCAATTGAAGCAGTGGCTATATCGAGGACGATGGGTTGGTCATCGGTCGGGACAGCGATAGCTATTGGGTTGGTGCCGAACACTGGATCCACACCGCCTTCCGTTGCCAATGCTTTGGGAGAGCCGGCGAACACCACGCCGATGTATCCGTCCTGCGCCATACGGCTCGCATAGTAACCGATGGCGCCTGTTGATGACGAAGTATTGAAGGTGCCAACCAAGCCAATACCGTGTTCGTGAGCGAGTTTAAGTGCTTCTTCTGCGGCGCGGGATAGCACAACCATCCCGACATTATGGTTGCCGTTAAGACGCATTACCGCGCCGAACTGAGACACGACCTCCATCGGTCCCGAGTTCGGATCAGGGGCCACCGCCCGTTCTGGAATCTTGATCAATCCCTGATTGTTACCGCGAAGCTGTGCGTACATTAATACGTCGTGGACTATCGTCGCGTCTTCACCTCGCAAGCCAAGTCGAGCTAGGGCGCGATCCACGATTTTGTTCAGCTCGTCCAGATCGACCTCTGTCGTAGTGCTCTGGGCCATCATGCGGTGGACGGCGACAGTCGATATCGGGTTTGCCGTAGGATAAGACTTCCAATAATTACAACATTACCAGTGTTGAATGCTACACCGATAAGAAACGCGGACTGATAGCTTCCAGTAACGTCAAAAACAAACGCCCCGATCCAACCGCCGAGGGCCATGCCGATTGTGCCGAACAGCAACACGGTTCCTGTGCGCCAACCGATTCCTGATATCGAAAAATGTTCGCGGATGATCAACGGATAGCTCGGAACGATACCGCCGAATCCCAAACCAAATAGTGCGGCAACGATGTAAAAGGCGGGCAGTGTTTCGACAAAGCAAAACGCAGAAAGGAAGGTCGCCTGACACACAGATCCAAATAACAATGCACGCAGCCCCCCGACTCGATCTGCGAGCAGTCCCCAGAAAATGCGACTGACGACGGCACATCCAAGCAACACCGACAGCAGCTCGGCCGCCCGAATTGTGGAAAATCCGAGATCGGTCGCATAAGCCACTAAGTGTACCATCGGCATCGACATGGCGACGCAACAACCGATGATTGCGACGCAGAGCATCGCCAAAACTATGCGGGAGTCTAGACCGAATACTCCTGGAGATTGTTCAAACGTTTCAATGCGTCCTGTGTCCGGTACAGCGATTCGTACACGTCGACGCAGTAATAGGGCCGCGGGCAGCCCGATACACAAGACGATTAGCGCGAACAATTCGAAGGCTTCCCGCCAACCGTAAGCATCCACAAAGTGACGAAGTACGGGTGGCCATATCATGCCGCTCACCGTCTGTCCTGAAGCTACCACTGCGATAGCAATGCCGCGTCGGCGATCAAACCAGCGAGCCGTATTCGCCAGCAACGGGGCGAACAATGCTGCGTTTCCGAAGAGGCCAATAAGCAAACCATGAGCGATATAAAGCCCCCATTTGGTGGAACTGACGCTCGATAACCAGGCGCCCGCACAGACCATGATTACTCCCACCATGGCCGGGAGTGCCACGCCAACGCGATCGGACCAACGTCCCATGGCGATGCCGCCCGCACCCATTCCAAGCATGGCAAGAGAGAAACATAAGGCTGGGACGGTGCGCGGCCAGTCAAATTCTGCCGCAATAGGCTTAAGTGCAACGACGACAATAAAGGGTGCTCCACCTGCAGTGGCCATGACCAGGAAAGAAAGTGCGGCCACCGACCAAGCATATCGGGAATTTGCCAAGGGATTTGGGTGGGCACCGGTCATCCATGCGATGTTACCGGAGAAACATAATCCTTGGTATGAATGAAAGGAGCTCAGCGTTTGAAGGGGCGAGCCGGAAATTCTTGAATGGAGATAACGCCAGGCCTGTAATGTTTATAGTAGAGTACTTGTATCTAAACTCGGAGACCGTCTGTGCAGAACAGTAAGTTAGCAGGATTTCTTAACACTGCGGTACCAACGTCATGACTCAGCGCCTAGAGCTCTTTCAGTCTTTATGGTCGATGGAACGTCGCCGACCGGACGGCGAAGAATGGTCACTGGAAGAACAGTTCAAGATGATTGCTGAGGCCGGCTTTGACGGTGCGGCCATGGATCATGAAGCAGACGAAATCCCTACCGTGACCCGGGCGCGCCAATTGTATGGTGATCACGGTCTAGCGTGCTCCATTACTGCCTTTCCGCAAACTATTGATGATCTCAAGCAAGTGCTCGATTCGGCGGTAGCGCTGGATGCACGCATGGTCGTCGTCAACGCAAAAATTCTTCCTTTTACACCGCGAGAAGGAGCTGAGTTTGTACAACAATCATTGGAGCTTAGTAGGCAGGTGAAGATGCCGGTTTACTTCGAAACTCATCGGCTCACGCTGACGACAGATATGTTGTTCACGTTGCAGCTGTTGGAACTCGTGCCGGAGCTCGAGGTCATCGCGGATCTTTCCCACTTCGTGGTAGCACGTGAGTTTCCTTGGCCGGTGGATCAGCAACATGAAGACTGGATCGACCAAATTCTGCAACGTTCCGCTGGATTTCAGGGGCGTATCGCCACCCGTGAGCAGGTACAGGTTCCGATCGAGTTTCCACAGCATCAAGGCTGGGTGAATCAGTTTTATGGCTGGTGGGAAAAGGGGTTCAAATACTGGCGTGCCCGCGTTGCTGAAGACGCCGCTTTGAACTTTCTGTGTGAACTCGGGCCACCCCCTTATGCGATTACCGGGGCAGACGGCTACGAGTTATCAAACCGGTGGAGCGAAGCATTCGTGATGAAAGATAGGGTGCGCGCAATGTGGGGAACATTGGAAGCGAGCAACTGAGTCTTTCGAATCGGCGGGACATAAATGTGGGCACTTCCAACACGCAAATGACATAAGGAGAGAAACTTTGGATAGAGCACGTTTTGAAAAGGGTTTGGCTGTGCGTAAATCAGTGCTTGGGGAAGAGTATGTCAATAAGGCGCTTAGCAATGCGGATGAGTTTAGTGGCGACTTCCAGGAACTGCTCACGGAATTCTGTTGGGGTGCGTGCTGGGGTGACGATGCACTGGATCGGAAGCAACGTAGCTTACTCAACCTAGGCATGATTGCTGCGCTCAACCGTATGCCCGAGTGGGAGCTCCATTTTCGGGGCGCCATACGCAACGGATTGTCGCAGTCTGAGTTGAAGGCGATTTTGCACCAAATCGCTGTGTATTGCGGGGTGCCTACCGGAGTGGAATGCTTCCGCATCGCGCGTAAGGTGCTGGCCGAGAAGGAAACGACGGCCTAAATCCGGCGGTGTCCTATGCGTAAATTTGGGAGCGAGCGATGACGAATCTCGATACCAGACGTGCCGCCGATATCACACCGGTCACGACCATCTCCGACACTGAAGCGCAGATCGATATGCAGCGTATGCGCACTTACCGACTCGGGCGTGTCCGTGAACAACTCGTCAAAAACGATATCGCTGCCTGTGTGCTATTCAGCCCGTTGTCCATACGTTATGCGACGGGGCTGCGCAACTGCGCGTTGTCTCAGACTCACATTGTGAGCGGCTACGTATTTATTCCCGCACAAGGCCCGGTAATTTCTTTTGATGTAGACGCCGGTCATCGTGTTGCCGAGCATTTGGAGACCATTGATGAGTGCCGTCCCTCGATGCCGCTGAGCTATATGTTTGCAGGTGCACGAATGGATGAGTGGATGCGAAGATGGGCCGAGGAGATGGCCAGTCTTGTGGCCGAGCATGGCGCCGGTAATCGACGGCTTGCTATCGAACGCGCCGGTACTCGGGGCCCGCTCGCTTTC
>JAOTYS010000408.1 GCA_029861795.1 Gammaproteobacteria bacterium
AGCGAGGCCATTCGCCATGGCCTCACATAACGCCATCGGAAATCCCTCTTGCACGGAGGTGGAGACAAAGATCTTGCTCTGACGCAACACCGCTTCTGGGTCTTTTGTGGGGCCCGGAAGTAATACTCGATCGGAAATGCCGAGCTCTTCTGCGAGCTCGCGTATATCGGGCCGCTGCGGTCCGTCGCCAATAATAATCAGGTTCCAGTCCGGACATCGCTTCGATACACGATAGAACGCGCGCACCAGTAATTCGAATCGTTTTTCCGCGGCGAACCGCCCCACCGAAACGATTTGTTTTGTATGTTGTTGCCTAACATTCCTCCGCGCTTCACTTTGAACAATTGGATTAGGAATGATTGTGGTTCTAATACGCATCCGGTCCCAGAAATAATCCTGAATATGTCGGTTCAATACCACCACATTGTTCGCGAATCGGTAGGTAAAACCTCGTAGCTTGCTCCATACGGAGGACATTCGGCAGATCTCAGGGTCGGTATGTTCGGTGACGATCACCGGAATCCTTGTCCCAAACATCGCCATCAACGTCAACACATTAGTTTCCGTCAAAAAACTAATGACGACGTCCGGCTGGCTGCTTAGAATGGTGCGGCGTAAGCGAATGATACGTTTGACGTTGCTAATTGCCGCTGATACAACGTTCAGTGATGGATGAGCTATATTGAGCTGGGTAAGCGCAATCCGCGGATCAAGTTCATAGAACGGCTCCGCGCTTTCTTTTGAATACGTGATTATGTGTACCGATATTCCTCTGTCGGACCAACGGTTTGCCAAAGTAGATGCCACACGCTCAGCGCCACCTGCTTCGAGACTACTTGAAACCAGTGTCAAACGTCGGTCAGCGGTTTCCATTCACTAAACGCGATCAATGGGCGAGAGTCCAGAACGTAGTGTTATGTAAATATTAATTATCCATAGCCTTTATACGATCAAGTATCTCTAAGACAAAAAGCCGTAGACCAAATACGACGATCTCCGCCGCCACTGCGTTGCTTACATTCACGAGCGGATCATTGCGGTTCAACACTACTCAAATTGCTTTTGAACGCGCAGTCACGGGCGATCGGAGTTAGCGAGGTCTAAAACATCCATGACGATGATAAAACTCACTATCACCGCGATACCTTCTACCAGGCACTCGACGTGGCGGTCAAAGCGGTATTGACCGACAATCGTAGACAATACTGCACTCGGCCGAACGGCATTCCTACGAGCTGGTGCTGACGCTGCACCATATCGAGCACGTACCACCATGCTCCGCAGTTCCCGCACCGACGGGCCTGTTGAACCCATGAACCGCACGCTGCCCCACGAGTTCCTTCATCCAGCGTGATCTCGACACCTTCTTGATGTTCTGCAATCTCAAGCGCAGCCATCAAGGCTATCAACTGAAGGGCCGAACACCGGCGCAGTGCTGCGCGAAGCATCGTGGTGTATGAAGGGCTACCACCACTGTTTCATACCGAGCAATCACAACAAGAGAAGCAAGCCGCATAATCAGTCGCCGGAGGTCCTGGACGTCAGGCAATCACTAAACTTGTACATTATGTGTCTTTTCGAGCTAATGAAACCAAGAAATATCAGTATTATTGGAATAATCCATTTGAACCATTCCGCAGATAATTCAATAGCATACAAACGAGGGCTGAAAGCAACATCAACTTCGGTGACTGTATTATCCGCTGACGACTGAAAAAGCTGAATGTACCAATCTATAGTGCCTTCATTAAATCCCCTATTTTTCAATAGTTGCCTCATCAAAGGAGCTCCCTCCACTTCCTCTAAGACCTCAAGCCCTACTGGATAGGTGACCCCGTAATCTGAATCTACGACACGCCAACCGTTCTCTGTCCGTATTTCCGATACAACATGTCCGTTTAACGCAACAAATCTTGTCTCAAATCCATTGAGTCTGGCGATACTATTGACTACAGCGGAAACCTCAGAACAAAGACCCCCTCCACCTAAAACTATCCTTCTAGGGTTCTGAGTTCTTGATAGAGGTTCATAAAAAATTCCACCTAACCACAGTAACCAATTTTCATACATATGTATTTTCCGTTCGTCGCTGTGAATTATTGATTCAAATATCGCATTGTTTACACTCTCTAAATCGAAATTGGTCAAGGGCTGCCCCAACATATCTTGAAGCGCTGATGTGTCCTGAACTGGATAGCTATACCCTGGAATTGAATCACCCAAGTACTCGTAGTTTTCGCCAACAAGGCTTATTCCAAGTACAAACCCAAGCATATTTACAAGAATCAACGCCAGTCCCGTCACGATCATTAATCTTGCTGTTATTTTTTTGGAAGAATTTTTGTTCATTTGATGACCTACATGGATAGAATATATAGACGGCCCTTGTTTTAGAAGAATCGAGGGCTACCATCATTATGGATACCTTAAGGGGGCGTTTATTTTTTAACCTAACGTGGTTCAGTAAAGGGACTTCTGCTTGTGAACCGAATGGACTATCTATCATGCAGCGATCTGAATCTTAACGGCCTGAGGGGTAGCTAAAAGATCAACATAGCCCCGCTTGTCAAGAGCCACTGCAAGCGACTTATTGTCACAGCCTTGTAGATTCCCCTGTCTGTTAAGCACATTCAAACCATAGCCACGCCGCGCAAAAAACTCCAACAGTTCCTCCTGCGCATAACCAAGCTCACGCATATGCGGCGGACAGTATTCAAAAGCAACGACACATTCGGGATTGGCACGCAAGGCATTCTCCATGCCGTAACAGACCGGCAACTCATAACCCTGCACATCGATCTTTATGAAAGCAATGGGCCCATGAATCTTCCTTTGCTCAATAAAAGTATCAATGCTAATCAGCGGAACTGAGCAAGTTTCATCAGATGAGTTTATTCTCTTGCCAAATTCTTTGGTGACGATACGATGGTCAGCATGGTGATCCTGGTTGTGCCACAGTGTAACTGACCCACTCTCTGCACCTACCGCAGCTTGTATCAGCTCAACCTTGGCACTTACCTTATACAATTCCAGAGAAGCCTTCTGCATGCGGACATTCTGGGGTTCTGGCTCAAAGCTAAATACCTTAAATCCCGGACCAAGCGCTTGAGCAAACGTGACCGCGGTATAGCCTACATTCGAACCAACATCAAATATGTGACCGGCTTGAAGGAGCTCGGGCCTTTTCGATCGGAAATTACGAAAGGGATCCTCTAATGTTCTTTTGTAAAAGTAGTAGGATCGTAAGAACAGGGCGCGAAACCAGTTTAGTTCCATGAGCCCCATTCGTTGGGCCAATCCATAGACCTTAAAGAGATTTCGCAATGTGAAATCAGACACAGTCATAAAAACGCTTATTTTATCACCCCCCGGCCTTAGCGCATTGGGGAAAAGTCTGGGCCGCCAGCGGAAAAGCGAGTTCCAGCGCATCTGCAAGCGAATAGTGGGGCTTATAACCTAGCTCACGACATGCAATCGTGATGTTAAAATAATGATGAGTAGCCATCTCTTTTGCTAAGAATTTGGTAAAGCGCAGTTTCGGCCCATTTTTTTGGAAGAATTTCTATTCATTTGATGACCTACGTGGGATAGGAATTATAAGACCCATCTTTCTGATGGCCAAGAATGATACGGCGTGCCTGGAGGGTCGAGAAGATCCACATCGCTGGTGATGTTGGTCTAGAATCCAATGGCATTGCGGACAAAACAGGCAAGATTCATGGATTAACGGTTAAATGTTCGGTTGTCCTATTTCTGCGGGGCAATGTCGCACGCCCATCATCGGCCCTTTTGATGGTTGCTCTAAGTGCAAGCGGGCTCGAGATGTTTCCAAGGATCGCGGAGCGAGGCGACCCCCGTTTGCACAGTCCAGCATATTCGTTTGACCCTCTGGCGATAAACTTCAACCAACAACTCATCGTTGAAGGGAAAATGGTAGTAGACCGAACCGGTAAACATACCGATCGCCCTGGGCTCGCCTGGAATTCCCGGTCGCCCCAAACAATGCACCGTCGCTTTCAGAAAAACGGGTATTTATAATCTATGCAGGACGAAAAAAAAGTAACTCCCTTCGAACGCGAACCTGGCCCGGGAACCCTGGGCGGCCGGTCGACCCGGGCTTTGAGTATTGCCCGTCTCATGGATATCTCGAATTCTCGGGCCATCGATCTGGGCTCGCACGAAGGTCATAACAGCTTTGATCTGCACGAATGCGGATGCCGGGAAGTTATCGGTCTGGAAGCAAGGGACCGGTTTGTGGAACGGGCCAACCGGGAGCGGGACAAGCTGGGCTATAACGCGGTGTGTTTCATGACCGGGGATGTCCGGAAGATCGATGAAATGGGGCTG
>JAOTYS010000409.1 GCA_029861795.1 Gammaproteobacteria bacterium
GTGCAAATTCGTCTGACGGTGAAAAAGTGTGGACGACCGCGACAAGAAGTCCCAAGAAGACGAGCAGAATGCCCTCCATGAGCCACTCCATCAGGAGAATGCGCTTGTTGTCTTTAGTTATCGGCCCAAATTCGTCGACGATACGCTTCGTTGGGATTGTCAGGTGTGCTAGTCCCCATATCGTGATGACGACTGATCCTGCATACAGCATGGCCGAGCTAATCATCTACTGAAAGCAATTCGGGACGTCTATGGAGCACGCCTTCCGATGTTGCGCATAAAGTTCATCATCACGAGCATCCCGATGCCCATGCAGATCATAACTACTGCCACCAGCCACGCCAATATCTGCGGATACAGAATAATGAGCACTCCAACAGCAATAAGCCCTACGCCTGGAAGCATCATCCACAATCCGGAACCCGGTTTGTCCATCATCCCCTTGCACGTCTCCGCCATAGGGCACATCGGCATTGGTCTTGTATCCGACATTGTTGTCTCCCCTTTTCAGTGAGCGGCTTTCCCGCGTGTCCAAACTAACCGGCCGCATGCAGGCCATGGTCACAGCCAAAAACATAGTGACATATCGGAATTAAGTCATGAAAAGTACAGGCTGCGGCGAAGAAAACGACTACGAAAGCCAGTGTAAAAATAATCGGTCGATGGTGCCGTTCGAGCACCAGGTCAAAAGTTGCCATGTATCTGCTCCCGTCAGTCCAATCAGGCTGCCTTTGTAACGGCGTAGTTGTACGTGGCAGTAACTATCGTGTCCTTGCCAAAACTCTGCTTGATGGGACACAGACCTGCGGCCCGTTCCATCTTCTGGCGGTCGATCGTGGTGAAGTCCCGCGGGACGCTAAAGGCAAGTGTAATTGAGTCTACGTGGGGATATGGCTCGGCGGTTTCGGTCAGTTCGATATCGACCACAGTACCGCTGAGATCCAAGTGATCGCGCTGCGCAACCGCTCCCATCGACAAGAGCATGCAGCCAGCAACGCTAATTCCAAGTAGATTGCCCGGAGAAAACTCGTCGCCTTTAGCAGTAAATGGACAATCGATAGCGACAGAATTGTGATGCGGCTCTCTCAGCGCTGTGGCGTGCTGCTCGCCATCGTATGTCAGTGTCAACGTATTCATGATGCCCTCCGATTACGCCTGAACCAGCAAGCGACCACCGCTCGTCGGCACCAGGCACCATAATTATTAATGCTCTCAATACGGTGAGGGCGCAATTCGGAATAACACCTAAACTAGGGGGGTGCTCCATCACGGTCGGTGCTGCAGAGAGGGTTGGCCGCTTGGATGTCCGCGGGCCACGAGCGTCCGCTTTGGGTCATAAGCGGCCGCTTAGGTTAAGTTTAGCCTAATGGCCGCTTTCGGGTGTAAAGCGGACTTTGGGACAAAGGCAGCCACGCCAAAGCCGCCCCCCTCGTCCGTGACTAGCGCTGCATACCATAACTCCCAGACCTGGTCGGCCAAGCCTTTCTTTTTTGGACAAGGCAGCGTTTCCGTCCCGGCAAGTGAGGATGGTCTATCCTTAATACACTAGTCCTGCCTGTATCCGCGCCGAGTACTGCCCCAAATTTACACCAAAAGCGTTTACGACTGAGCAAACAAAGAACGAAAGCGACATTTTGGCTTTCGGTAGAATGCACGAGGATTTCTTGATGGCCATGTCCGGAGGAGCAGTTTCACCCAAACGTGAACGTAGATCATTTATCGAGCTTGATCTCGGAGAGTTTGAGCTAATCATACGCGGCCAAAACCGTGCCACCAGCGACCGCATTGCGCTGGAACAGATACCTGATTTGTTCCAGCGAGGCCTTCGAATCATTGCGTTTCGATATTCCCTAATAGCGGACGTTCAGCTGACTGAGGTCGAGGTTCACTACAGCAACCGACGAAGCCGTGGCCGAATTACGCTGCGCATTCCCGAAGTTCCGAAACCGATTGCCTGGTTATTGCTGGGGCACACGTTGGTCTTTGGAGATTACGAACTGGCGGAAGATAATCTGCAATGGCTGCATGACAAATCTGTTGAGATAACTGACTCAACGTTTGTCTGGGTTAAAGAACGCCTTGAGGACGACGACATTGATTTCGACCTCACCTACAACCGCGACATCGTGCTGGGGCGGCCACCAAAGGCGCCAGACGATGAGGAAGACTAGCTGCAGGATCTATCGGGTGCGACTATGCCCTTCGTTTGAGAATGATCAAGACCAAGGCGCACTTAGCAACTTCGTCCGGAATCATTTTGCCATTCCACAGATCCCAATCTCGATCAGCCATGTTTTCGTCGGCCATTATGGCTTCTACGTGCAGATGGGAGAGCTACTGACAGAGTGTCAGCGGCATCAGATAACGGCCAGACCATAAATTGAGATTAATGTCCGCTTTTACCAATAGCGGATAGCCAGAACGGCTGAACAGCCTAGATTCCAAGGGCAGCTATCGGCCAAAAGCGGCCCTTTTATTGTGCGAATATCTCCCACAATCCTTCGATCACCGCGATTGAAAAAATAACGGCCAGTATCAGGCGCCAGGCAGCACCCCCCTTTCACGGTCAAGCTTTCTCTTCTCTCGCCCTCGGAAACGGGAGCCGCAGCGGTCCGAGCACCACATGCGATTGGGCGGTCCGAGGAAAAATCGATCACATGCATCCTCCTCGCATTGCCCAAGGCGCTGGAATGCCCCAGAGCCGACCAGGTGAGATATCGCGTACGCCGCTTTGGATTCTGGCTCTAGATCACCGTCGAGATCAGCAATTTCATGCCAGCGCGGCGATCCACCTTCATCCATCGCTAGCAAACGCCGATATCTGATATCCGACGTTTCCTTGTTGAGCTCGTCAATCAAGCTTTCCGTCACCCCCTCATTTAGCAGGCGAATAAGCCACTGCGCAACGGCTTCTTCAAAAACAATCCGCTCGGGAATAATTAAAGTTCTTTCTTCGATAGAGTGCCTAAGCCCTTGATTTGCAGCTTCTACCAAGATCTCTTCGTCGCTCACGTCCCAGGCGCGGATTTGCCCACCCACTTGCGATAAAAAAATCTCCGATTCTTGTCGTAACGGTTTTTTCATTAAAAAAGCGTGTTGAAAACGTAAGGGCTGGAAGCGTACTTTTTCTTCTCACAAGGCGCAACAACATTTTGTATCGACCAAGATAAGAGGAGACGAAAATGGACCATGACCACAACGGCTACGTCGCGGACGGGCACCGAATTTACCGACCCGCAAAGAATCACCCAAATCCAGAGCATTGGGCACACATTCGTCGCATGGGGCTGCTGCGGGACGGCTACGCATGCAGGGCCTGTTGGAAATCCGCAAAGAATGGGTACTCACTAGAGTGCCATCATCGACACTACGACACCTGGGGCCGTGAACGTCTTGAGGATGTCGTGATGCTCTGTGTCCGCTGCCACGACCTTCATACAAATGATATTCGCGAAGCAAGATACGCATTTCGGCAAACCATATTCCCATCAGCCGTGGACATCCCGGCAGAGGCCTACGTGCCGTACCAGCGAAAGGAATCGGAAGTGCCCTCTTATTGCACCCCGACCGAGGTTTTCATCCCGAATCGTAGGGTTTACCGACTCTGAACCTACTGGCATGACCAATTGAGGAATATGAAATGATCACAGAAGACAACACATTAAGGTCAGTAAAACTGAGACTTGATGGCCTATCACCATTGTTGCAGCACTCGGCACGACTTGCAGACCCACTTGATCCGATCGCCAAAGACATCAAGGAGATCAGCAGTAAGCGAAAGAAAACTGACGCTGACCATATGCAGATGGCCAAACTTGAGTGGAAAGGCAGCCTATACATCAATGACGATCAAAAGGTGGTTCTTCCGGCGGAGTCAATAAAGGCAGCTCTGATCGGAGGCGCGAAGAAAGAGAGAAATGGTCCGCAAGCTAGGGGTGGTACTTTTATCTTTGAAACGCCCGTTCTCCAACATGACGAATCGCAAAAAGATATCGACGGCCTCTGGGGAAAAGGCGAATCGAGAAACGTACATAGAGCATCGGTTAAAGTAACAACATCACGGATCACGAGGACACGTCCTCAATTTCACAATTGGTCCGCCGACGTTTTGATTCACTACGACACAACTCAAGCGCACGAATCTGATGTTGTCCGCTGGTTGGAAACAGCGGGAAGAATCATCGGTATTGGCGATTGGAGGCCTGAGAAATCGGGGGTCTATGGTCGCTTTACGGTAAAGGTAATTTAACCTGATTGACCAAGGCTTGGCTGGGTTCGGCCGGGCAAGGCCAGGATCGGCTTGTCCAGGCATTGCCGGGCTTGGCTAGGCGCGGCCAGGCAAG
>JAOTYS010000410.1 GCA_029861795.1 Gammaproteobacteria bacterium
GGCATATTTGTCAAGAAACAATAAGCTGGCGCGTGGTATGTTGTTTGCTTCTTTGGTAGGCATGATAGCGTTATTGATCCACTCAACCGTGGAGTTCAACTTCTATATACCGGCAAACGCCGCTTACTTTTTTGTGCTCGGCGCAATGGGGATCGTTGCTTCAACTCTTAAATCAAGGTCGTAAACATATGTCGCTAATTGGAGAACGATATGCGCGCTGATAAGAGTAAGAAAGTTTTGGTGACCGGTGGGGTAGGTTTTCTTGGGTCCCACTTATGCGAGAGATTGCTCGCCGAAGGACACGACGTGTTGTGCGTGGACAATTACTTCACTGGCTCGAAGCGCAACATTGAGCATCTGTTAGATGACACAAGATTTGAGATCATGCGTCATGACATCACATTCCCACTCTATGTCGAGGTGGATGAAATTTATAACTTGGCATGTCCGGCGTCGCCAGTGCATTACCAATTGGACCCGGTGCAGACGACCAAGACCAGCGTGCATGGCGCCATCAACATGCTCGGCCTCGCCAAACGTGTGCGAGCGACAATTCTTCAGGCTTCCACAAGTGAGGTGTACGGCGATCCGGAGATTCATCCGCAATCGGAGGACTATTGGGGACATGTAAATCCTATCGGCGTCCGCTCTTGCTACGATGAGGGGAAACGATGTGCTGAAACTCTTTTCTTCGACTACTACCGTCAGCACAAGCTACCGATTAAGGTAGTTAGAATATTTAATACCTATGGACCACGGATGCATCCTAATGATGGTCGTGTGGTTTCTAACTTCATCGTACAAGCACTACAGAACGAACCCATTACAATCTACGGGGACGGTACTCACACTCGTTCGTTTTGCTATGTCGATGATCAAGTGGATGCATTGATGAGAATGATGCGGTCAGACTCCAGCTTCGTTGGTCCCGTTAACCTGGGTAATCCAACAGAGTTTCAAATCAGGGAGTTAGCGGAAATGATAATCGAACTGACTGGCTCGAAATCGGATTTGGCGTTTAAGCCATTACCGAATGATGATCCCAAACGTCGCTGCCCCGATATTAGTATGGCGAGAACCAAACTCGGATGGGAGCCGAAGGTTAAACTCGAACAAGGAATTAGCCGGACAGTCTCTTATTTTGAAAATCTACTTGATCAAGGTGGAGTGAGGTAAGACGAAGTCCAATAACGTACAACCATACTCACAGCTCGCATTGTATGCGCTGCTGGTGCTTTTGGACATCAGGTAATAAAGATTACATCACTGTGTTCTAGCTCAACAACTCATTGAATGGTCGTCACCTAAAATATGTGCGGTATCGCAGGGATATATTCATATCACTACGCCGCTCCTGAGATCTCCCGCGAAGAACTCTTTAGGATCAGAGATCACATGGTGAGGCGAGGTCCTGATGGCAAGGGGGCTTGGTTTTCTGACTGTGGACGAGTTGCACTGGGACATCGTCGGCTTAGTATCATCGACTTGTCTGACCGAGGCGCACAACCCATGGTCAGTAAGGATGGCCAGATTGTGTTGAGCTATAACGGTGAGATCTATAATTACCGGAAACTGCGGATCGAGTTGGAGCAAAAAGGCTATAGATTTCGATCTGATTCAGACACGGAAGTGCTACTGAACATGTACGCGGATATGGGAGAGGCCATGCTACCCAAGCTAAGAGGTATGTTCGCGTTTGCAATGTGGGACGCTCGCAGGGATGCCCTGTTCCTTGCTCGCGACGGTTACGGCATTAAGCCACTTTATTATGCTGATGATGGTTGGAGCGTGCGGATCGCGTCGCAAGTAAAGGCGTTGATCGCAGGTGGCAATGTGTCGCGCACGCCGGAGCCGGCTGGTCAGGTCGGGTTTCTAATGTTCGGGAGTGTGCCCGAACCCTATACAATGTTTCAGGAGATTCGAGCGCTACCCGCCGGTCATTCAATTTGGGTAGATGAGCTAGGACCATCCGCCCCTAACTCTTGGTTCAGTCTCGCGACAATATTTCGAGATGCAGTGCGTGAAGTAAAACTGGATACGGAGCGTGAGGCGCGGGGGCCACGTATGCGCCAACAACTGTTGGACTCCGTTCGCCATCACCTTGTGGCTGATGTTCCTGTAGCAGCCTTTCTATCTGGAGGTGTGGATTCTGGAACAATGGTGGCTTTGGCCGCTGAAGCGGGCGCCGAAAATTTGGCCACGATCACATTGGCGTTCGAAGAATTTGCGGGTTCAGAGTGCGATGAAGCATCGTTAGCGGGAGTGGTGGCAAAGCAATATTCAACTATTCATACCACCAAACGAGTCGGTCGCGACGAGTTTGAAGCTGATTTGCCGAGAATATTTGACGCCATGGATCAACCTAGCATTGATGGAATCAACACTTGGTTTGTAAGTAAAGCCACATCAGAGTTAGGTATGAAAGTTGCGCTATCCGGAGTGGGTGGCGACGAGCTTTTTGGTGGTTACCCATCGTTTTCCGACATCCCAAGGTATGTGCGCACCATGGCGATCCCATCGCGTATTCCTTTTTTGGGAGACTTTTCCCGGGCTCTGGTTTCTTGGTTGCCGATTTTTTCCTCAATAAGTCCCAAAGTCTCAGGAATTGTGAAGTACGGAGGCAATTACGAAGGCGCCTATCTGCTACGCCGCGGCCTGTTTCTACCGTGGGAATTGGAATCCATCATAGACAAGGAGATTGCTATAGAGGGACTAAGCAGGCTACGGCCTCTTAAACTTATTCGCTCCCACTTGCTGCCGGATCCCGACGAGCCCTTTGCTCGTGTTGCCATACTTGAGTCATCCATTTACATGCGCAACCAATTACTTAGAGATGCTGACTGGGCTAGCATGGCACACTCTCTTGAAGTGCGTACGCCGTTGATCGACAGCTGGCTGCTGAAAGGGATTATTCATCACTTAGTGTCTGGACGTAGTGGAAATCGCAAATCTGATCTTGGGAATAGTCCCCGTATTCCACTTCCCCAAGCGGTGATGGCAAGGCCGAAGAGCGGCTTTCTTATTCCTGTCGCCGAATGGCTCAGGGCGGTAAAAACTTACGATATCTGGCGGCGCATCCCGCTACTCAATCGCGAGCGGTGTCATTGGTCCAGAAAAATGGCCTACGTGGCGCAGTGTTACACCTATGGATAAAGAGATAGGTTCTCGATAGTGCAGAAACTGGAGTCGCAGCTGGGGTGAGGGTTATGGCTCTAGTGACTGATCCCTTTGGTGGCGTCGGTGGCATCGCGCAGTACAACCGGGATGTGATCAGCACTCTCACACAATCGACTCAGACCAATGCAATCCTCTCGCTTCCTAGACTACCGCCGGTACGGCTGTATGCTCTCCCATTCAAACTCGAAGAAAAGTACATTCCGAGCAGTTCGCTGCGATATGCAATCCGCGGAGTTTGGCTAGCGGTTTCCTGGAAACCGGATTTGATACTCTGTGGACATATAAATCTGTTACCCGCGGCTGTGCTAGTAAAGAAGGTCTTGCGTATTCCACTGATTCTAGAAGTGTATGGGATAGACGCATGGCGACCGAAAAGCAAATTCCAGTGTCGGTTAGTCGAATCTGTAGATTTGGTGTTTGCGATCAGTCGTTACACTCGTAATAGCTTCATGTCTTGGGCTCATGTAGCGCCTCATAAGGTGAGGGTATTGCCCAATGCGATACATAGGGAGTGTTACACCCCTGCCGGCAAACCTGAGTACTTGGTTGAGCGTTACAACTTGGCGGGCAAGCGAGTACTTCTAACTGTGGGGAGGTTGGTAGCGACAGAGAGATATAAGGGTCAAGACAGAATAATTCCACTGATACCAGCGTTACGCTACCAATATCCAGATCTTGTTTACTTGATAGTTGGCGATGGTAGCGACAGATCTAGACTTGAAGAGCTAGCAACGAGTCTTGGGGTGCAAGATCATGTTGTTTTTGCAGGTGAAGTGGATTCTGAACAGTTATCTGATCACTATAATGTTGCAGACGCTTTTGCGATGCCCAGTACCGGAGAAGGATTCGGGTTTGTTTTTCTCGAGGCAGCTGCTTGTGGTCTCCCTATTCTTGGAGGGGATAGTGACGGGAGTCGAGACGCGCTTGCTGAAGGATGTCTAGGCATGATGGTAGATCCCCGTAACGACAACGACTTGACGGTAAGTCTCGTGCAGTTGTTAAAACAAAAAAAGCAAATTCCCGCGGAATTGACTAAGTTTGATTTCGACAGATTTAGGCAGCATCTGGAGCAGCTGCTTCACACAGTTTCTCCGAATTCATCTAGCCGGACCCGCTCACTCGCTAGTGAGTCGGCGGTAAGAAATGATCGCAT
>JAOTYS010000411.1 GCA_029861795.1 Gammaproteobacteria bacterium
AATCGAGCGGGTGTTCGTTAAGCAATCCCTAGGTGGGGGACATATGGGGGACAATTGGCTTTTTTCTAGCTAGAGAGTTCGTTTGAGGGGCCTGTTTTCTGCCCACTGAGCTAGTTTTTCGAGGCTCCATTGCACAATATATTGTGGGCCTCTCGCCAATTCTTCGGAAAACTAATTATTTTCAAATACTTAATAGGCTCATTGCTGAGGCGACGGCTCTTGTGTTTGTGAAAGAAAAAGTTGACACACCCCCATTTGTGAAAGAAATCGATAGAGTAAAACAAAATTTACAATGATGGGCAGCTTTTATGAGTGAAACCGATAGAGAGGTCCGTGAGGTATTTAGGAACCGAGTTTTGCCAGTGCCTGGCTATCTGGCTGGCTACTCGTATTTAATAGACGAGCTATCTCTAAACACAATCTTGCCGTACCAAGTGCATGCCATAGCACTAAACAACTCACGCCAAAAGACGCCTGAGTGCATAGTGCATCCCTATCAAAAACTTCCAAAGCTCGGTATCTACGATAATCTTCTTTTCGCCCTCAAGTATGAAGGTGTGAACTTACTAATCCTCAAACAAGTATTCTTAACTACTGGACCTGATGAAATTCAGACGGCAGTAGATGCCCAACCTACCAGTGCTTATGCACGACGATTGTGTTATCTGTTTGAGTGGTTGACTGGCGACGAGCTTAGCCCACCAGGAGAACTTGGTGGGGCTTACGCAGACGTTCTGGACAAAAAGTACCAGTACCCTACAGCAACTTCGCTAAACGTGAAGCGGTGGCGAGTGAGAGACAACCTTCCTGGATCGTCAGATTTTTGCCCTCTTGTCTACCGGACCCAGAGACTCGACAGCTATCTGAAAGCTGACTTGCCAGGCCAAGCCGAGCAGGTTGTCCGAGATGTACCACCTGATCTTCTGCGAAGAGCAGCTGCATTTCTACTACTGAACGACTCCAAAGCCTCATTCGAGATTGAAAGAGAAAAGCCGTCCAAGGACCGCGCCCAACGATGGGCCGCGATAATCGGACGTGCTGGCGAAACTCATCTATCTGCATCCACACTAATCGACATGCAGCGAGACCTGATTGAGGATGATCGTTTCGTGACCCTTGGCTTGAGAACCGAGGGCGGCTTCGTAGGGGAGCATTCACCAATCGGCGATCCACGACCGGACCACATAAGCGCGCGCGCTGAAGACCTGGAAAACTTGATATCAGGAATAGTAGCCTTCGAACTATATTCGGCGGCGAACAACTATGACACGGTTCTGAGCGCTGCTTCGCTCGCTTTCGGATTCGTTTATGTGCATCCATTTGAAGATGGCAATGGTCGACTCCACAGATACTTGATTCATCATGTTTTGTCGGCGCGGAGTTACTTTCCCGGAGAGGTCATCGCTCCGATTTCTGTCGCGATCCTTGCTGATTTGGTTGGGTACCGACACGTTCTAGAAAGCGTCTCTCGGCCGATGCTGACGGTTGTCAATTGGCAACCCACAGAGCGCGGAAATGTGGAAGTTCTTAACGAAACAGTCGATTATTATCGATATTTCGATGCAACTCTGCACGCGGAATTCCTATTTTCTTGCATAGAACGCACCATTGAAAAAGAGCTTCCCGACGAGCTTAGGTTTCTTTCCGCACGTGACGACTTTCACCGCAAAGCTGCGTTCATTGTCGAAATGCCGGAACGCACTTTGGATTTACTCTTTCATATGTTGCGCCAGAACGATGGCTTGTTCAGCCGAAGAATGCGTAAAGGCGAATTTCGCGCACTCTCAGATGAGGAAGTTGATGAGCTTGAGTCAGTTTATGCAGAAGCAATTGGTTCATAGTTGTTTTGCGCAACCACCAACTTCGACTTCTTGAATGAGCTCTGAATATCAAGCCACTCGAAGCTGGGCTTGCACGTTGATCGTCATTCGGAGGGCTGAGTTGGACGTTGCAATTTTGAACTTCAATAGAGAGATGGAATTGCCTGCGAGCCATTTCGTCGCCGATAATTACTCCACGAGCAATGTACGTCGCCCCAGCTCACCAATCGCTTTTCGCACTTCAACCCAATCCCGCGTCCGCATCCCATGCCTGTAGGCCGGGTTTGCCTTGCCAGACCCATGACCCCCTCCTGCGCCATGCATCCGGCAGACGGACCAGCCACGAACGGCAGGGTTTTTGCAAGGAAGACCGGAGCGCTTGGAATAAGCAGTACATCGCGGTGAGCTGTGTGCCCTTTGCATGGGGTTGGCGTCACTTTCCATCGCTGCCCCTCCCCCCGGTTTCAACATTGCCAACGATGGCCTGACCGCCGTCTTCAACATTCACGTGCTGAACCGTGACCGTCTGTTTCCCGCCGGTGCGGTGTTTTCGAAGGGCCTCCATTTGCGCTACAAACGCGCGTGCTAGTTTGGTGTATCCCGAGTAATGCGCCTTCACATGGTCAATGGTCTCCGTGTTTGCCAGCCAACTGCCGGAACGTATCAAGGCCACATGCGTCGTCGCCATCTGGACAGCGAGCATACGTTCGAAGGTATCACGCGGCCTTATCTCCGCGACAGCCGAAATCATGAACGGACGTTCATCGTGGCTGGGATAGTCGTCGCTGGCCTCATTGGACTTCAAGACCTTGAGGCAATGGCTCAGGAGTGCGTCAGCCATTTCTGAGTGCTCTGTGCCGAAGATGGCCTTCAACGAATTCTCTTCGGCCAATGAAAGGCATTGCCCGCCTCCAGGCGTGCCGCTCAGAGACACCCCCAGGCTACTATCCAGTTTGGCGGTTTTTGACCCGTCGGCCTTTTTCCCCAAAACTCTCAGTTTCTTGCCTGCCATGTGCCCCTCGGAGCAACTGTTTGTTCGCGTTCTGTTCTATCACATTGGAATGAACTAATGAACCCTCATGACACGCCGCAGGCGCCGAAAAGGCCAATCCGAAGACCTTTTGCAACCTCGTAAAAAGGGTGGCAAACAGCCTTAAACAGTTGCTTTTTGAGACTTACGTCGCCGCCACCCTCCAAGCAAAAGTAACGCCAAGGAAGATGGCAGAAGAAGAAGACTTGGGGGCAAAGGGATTACGGTCCCCACTACGCTTCCAGCTGACGTGTTACGAGCTGTAGACCCGAATAGACAGTCGGCACTGTTACATGTCCCCTCACGGTTGTTTCCACCTGGGATCAATAGGGAGAGGATACCACCAGAATTTGTTAGCGCTGACGAAAACTGCATTACAAAGAAATTTTCGCCAGTTAAGTCCGACGCGGAAGGCGCAGACAATGCAGTCAGGCCGAATGCCCCACCATTCTTCTCATCGACGTATGTTGCTCCTGCGAACGCCGAGCCAGTCCCGGTAGATATCGAAATGTTCGAGTAAGTATTTGAATTTGCGTCATATAGGAAAGAGCCCGTCGCCTGACCACCATCTCCGAAGGTGACGCCCTGCAACTGCCACGACACAGTAGCCGCATTCGCTTTTGGCACTGCAGCGAACCCTAGTCCCAAGATACCCAATACGATGAAAATGAACATTCGCATCGATGTCTCCCCCCTAAAACAAAACATAGGATATTTTCGCTCATTACGACTCGGCAGTCAATTTGGCCGCCGGACCGCCGCACTGGCGGTCTTGACTTCCGCCAAAGCATACGTTGTGCGGAAAACACCGAATGGACACGGTGGCTACACGTGTGAGGTCCTTGGGGTTATGTTTGCTGTTGTGATTTCTGGGTATACGGAATCCAAGATGAGCCAATGGCATTTAGCAAAATGGATTAAGTGCCGGGTCAAACGGACGCTCCCATGGGTTAAGCAGAATGTAGCCCCGGGGTTCCGGTTCGTGCTCGGCCTATTGCTGGTCTGCGGAGGAATTTTTGGAGTACTGCCGGTGCTTGGTTTCTGGATGATACCTCTGGGCATCGCCGTGGCGGCCTTAGATATCAGACCATTCAGCCAGGTCCTAGCGCGGCAGTTAAACCGGCTACGGAAATGAGCGAAGAGTTTGCTCTTTCTATCGATGATTTGCTTCGAGGTAGGGGTGGCTTGAATACACCGCTGCAGATGCGCGGTGAACACTATTGCCGGTATCCAGAAATAAGTTCCTGCTGACCGGCAATCGATGCTCATCCAGAATTAGGTGGTTTTCATTTCGCGACGTCGTTGAGGAAAAACCGAGGTCCGCCCCACCTAGGGTCAGGACACATAAACCGACAATCGGTGACTGTCTGCTAATCGTGATAAAGCAGTCATCTGACAGAAAGACTCAGTTGTCGGCTATGAGCCCGGAGCGGACGTTCAACCGGCCATAACTCGCCGCGACGCAGCGAATGACGGC
>JAOTYS010000412.1 GCA_029861795.1 Gammaproteobacteria bacterium
TCGCCACCAGCACTTTCTTTTTCTCTCGTTCTTTTAGCCTGCGCGCAAGCTTAGCAACTGTGGTGGTCTTCCCTGATCCTTGCAGGCCGGCCACTAGAATCACCGCCGGGGGTCGCACCGAAAGATCAAGGCCATCGTTGGTCTCACCCATGAGTGAGACCAACTCGTCGTTCACAACCTTAATCACCGCTTGCCCCGGCGTCAGGCTCGCCAGCACCTCCCCGCCGAGCGCTTTGGCACGCACAGCTTCAATAAACGCTTTGGCAACAGGTAGCGCAACGTCCGCTTCCAACAATGCGACGCGAACGTCTCTAAGTGCATCTCCAATATTTTCCTCAGTCAGTCGACCCTGACCTCGTAGACGCTTGAGGGTGCCTCTGAGCCTATCTCCTAATTGATCAAACACCGTTACTCAGTCCTCATCTCGTTTGTTTCAAACTTTGCATTTTAGATCAAAAGCCTCCCCGGGTTCAGCGAGCGTGAACGAGTACCAACTGCCCACCACGCCTTTACCCACCGTGTGCCGCTGGCATGT
Organism: Gammaproteobacteria bacterium; assembly: GCA_029861795.1. The sequence continues at coordinate 536 of JAOTYS010000412.1, forward strand.
AATTTCGCGCAAGTCTACAATGACAAGGTCTTTCCACACGAGGGTCCATCCTAGCTTGGATGATGTACCGATAGGTGCGCTATTGGGCGTACTTATCCTGCTGATATCACTCTCGGCGTTCTTTTCCGCCTCCGAGACCGGGATGATGGCGCTCAACCGCTATCGCCTTAAGCACCTGGCGGAGTCTGGTCACCGCGGCGCCCGCATCGCCGAGCGGTTGCTTCAGCATCCGGACCGGTTGCTGGGCACCATTTTACTTGGAAACAATCTGGTCAATAACGCCGCCGCCGTGGTCACCAGCGTACTGGCGTTGAAGCTCTATGGCGAGGTTGCGCTGGCCGTGGCGGCATTCTTGATCACTTTGGTCATTCTAGTATTCGCCGAGGTACCGCCGAAGACCCTGGCCGCGTTGCATCCGGAACGCGTCGCCTTTCCCGCCGCCTTCGTGCTGCACGCCATACAAAAGGTTGCTTATCCGCTAGTGTGGTTGGTCAACGTGCTCAGCAATGGTGTATTGCGGCTGTTCGGCGTCCATCTATATCGGGCTGGCGAACAATTGGGCGCCGAGGAGCTGCGCACAGTGGTGAAAGAGGCAAGCACCATGATACCGCGCTCACATCAATCAATGCTATTACGCATCCTGGATTTAGAAGAGATCACAGTGGATGATGTATTGATCCCGCGGGCGGAGATCGAGGCCATCGACATTGATGACGATTGGGAAGACATCGTTATTCAACTGGGCACCAGTCACCACACTCGGCTGCCGGTCTACCAAGGAACTCTGGACAACGTCATTGGGGTATTACATTTGCGCAAGGCGCTGCACCTGATCCAACGCAACGAGTTTGACAAAGAGAGTTTGAAACGCATCATGCGCGAGCCCTACTTCATTCCTGAGGGATCCGCGCTCACTCAACAACTGCTTGCGCTGCAGTCGAAACGACGCCGATTTGGTCTGGTAGTTGACGAGTATGGGGACTTAAAAGGCTTAGTAACGATCGAAGAAATCCTGGAAGAAATCGTCGGAGAGTTTACTGGTCACGTGCCAGGAATCGCCGAGGACGTGCATGTCGAGAAGGATGGAAGCTATCTGGTGAAGGGTAACGCAAACATCCGGGATTTGAACCGGAAAATGGGTTGGGAACTGCCGACGGATGGACCTAAAACCCTCAATGGCTTGATTCTGGAATACTTGGAAGATATCCCGGAACCGGGCACCCGCCTACAGTTGGCGGGATATCCCGTGGAGGTTGTTCAAACCAAGGGCACGGCAGTCACAGTGTCGAGATTAAGGGATCGAGAGCAAGCCCGAGTCGAGCAGGCTGTAGAGGCCAGTTAATGCTTTAAATCTCTCTTGTAAGTCCTTCAATTTTCCGTGACTTGATCTATAATGCTGGAAAGACGACCCGTCGACTCAATCCCATCATAAGAACTACGAGGATCAAAATGAAAAAGGTTATCTGGGCGTGTCTTGCGTTACTCCTAGCAGCTTGTAGTAGCGGTTCCAGCAGCAGCGGTGGCGGTGGAACCGTTATCATTACCGGCACCTGGAGCGGTCAACTGGTCGCTATTATTGCTGGCCATTCCGCTCCAATGACTTGGGTACTGTCCCAGATCAATACAGAAGAAACTATTGGAGATAATAATGCCATCAATCCCGAAGTTCGGGTGACTGGCGACATAACTGGCACGGCGGCAATACCTAGCACCGGGCAGGGATGCTTTTCAGGGGGTACTATTACGGGAACGATACTAGGAAACGTCGTCACGCTTCAGATTGCGGATGCCAATGGAGCAACCATTGATATCTCCGGCACGGTGTCGGGCAATATGATAAGCGGCGTGTTCTCAAGTAGCGGGGGGCCATGCGGAGCGACTTCGGGTAACTTTAAAGTGACTCTTGTGGGGTAATTGCACATACGGTGAGATGGTTCTCATCCCTGTTTCAAGCTGCAGCGATCGTTTTGATTCTTGTTGGCGCCAGCGTGGCGGGTGAGGCGCCGAAATTCCGCGTCTACCTCACCGCCGAGGAAACAGAAGGCGTACCAACGGGGAAACCCTCAACCGAATTTGGTTGCAGAGATACGGTGTATGCGGTGGTGCAAGCCACCGACCTCAAGCTTGGATCACATGTATTGGAAGCAAGCTGGATTGATCCACAGCGCAACCAGCGAGAACGTACTCGACATCCATTCGAGGCACGTCAAAAAGCCACTACATGTGGGTGTGGCTACGCCTGCACCCCCCAACCCACGCCGTTGTCACCGGTTTATTCGACCCGTCAGCTGGAATGGGCGAATTCATTGGGGATTGGACGGTAAGATTCTATGTAGACGGAAAGTCCGTCGACAAGAAAAGTTTTAATGTGTTGTGCTGAACGCTGCCAAGAGCACTTGCCAAGCAGTAACGCTATTCACCGCCCCGGACTTTTGCGAGCCACGTCATCACGAATATAACTAGGTAGTGCCTGCTCCGCCGGCAACGCCTGTCCGGACCCGGCTAATTCCAAGGCAATGCGTGCAACGTCTTCGGCGTGGGGGAACGCATCCGCGACCCAACCGCGACATGCTTCTCCAAGCCCTGCTCGCAATTGCTCGCCGAACCTGTCCCAACCACTACCAGCGCCCAACCATGTGGCACTATCCACCGGCACATGCACATCCTGTGGCGCGGACACACGCTCTTCTGCGCACGGACTCATAAGCCCGCTGGAGACCCTTCGATAGGGACCCCAGTAGACCTGCCCCATACGAGCGTCAAACGCAGCGAGCACGGCACCTACACCTTGCCTTTGAGCCAACGCGGCCAGAGAGGATACTGCTACAACCGGGAGATCGGCCCCAAACGCCATGCCTTGAATCACCCCTGCTCCAATGCGTAATCCGGTAAAAGAGCCGGGGCCTTTGCCAAAAGCCAGGACGTCACACTGCGAAAGTGTAAGGCCTGCCTCGCTCAACACCTGCTCGACCATCGCCAGTATGTGCTGCGAATGGCCGTTGGGACAAAGTCTGAACTGCTCGATGATTTCACCATTTATTGATACCGCCACGGAGCAAGCCTCTGTCGCGGTTTCGACGGCAACAAGGTTCACGACTCGGCCAATCCCAGGTCCTCCACGAAAAATCGCGTTACCTCGTCCAGATCAGTAGTCACGCGCATACAAGGCAGACTCTGTAAAAAGATTTTTCCATAGGCCTTACTGTTAAGCCTCGGATCACAGAGCATCAGTACGCCCCTGTCATTGACTCCCCGGATCAGTCGACCGGCGCCCTGTCTTAGCGCAATTACTGCGCTCGGTAACTGATACTCTACAAATGGGTTACGACCAGCGGCCTCCAATGCTGCCAACCTCGCCCGTAACACTGGGTCCTGCGGTGAAGCAAACGGTAATTTGTCGATAATGACACACGATAACGCCTCGCCGGGTACGTCCACCCCTTCCCACAGACTTGCCGTACCTAACATTATTGCGTTGCCACAGTCACGGAAACGGTTGAGCAGTTCAGTACGTGGCGCATTGCCCTGAATGAAAACCGGGTAGTCAGTATAGTCGGTCAATAATTGTTCGGCGTGCCGCAACGCCCGGTGGCTAGTAAATAGAATAAAGGTGCGCCCTCCACTCACTTCGATAAGCGGCAGAGCCCTATCAATCACGCACGTTGTATGGTGCTCACTACTGGGATCAGGCATATCCGAGGGCAGGTACAAAAGCGCTTGGCGTGCAAAGTCAAACGGGCTGTCCCATTGCTGCGTATCGGCAATGTCTAGACCCAACTGAGTTT
>JAOTYS010000054.1 GCA_029861795.1 Gammaproteobacteria bacterium
TCAGAAACTCGAACTCGTCCAGCACCTGCTCCAGGTGTTGAAAAAAACCGTTTAGCTCTTCCGCAGTGGCTGAGTCCCCGCCTTCTGGGTGCGAGGTTTCGGCCGATTCCATGCCCCCCAAATAAGCAAGTCGGAGCTCATACGTCATGATTTGAACCGCACTCACCAAGTTGAGCGACGGAAATCCGTCGTTAGTCGGTATCGTTACTAGGAACTGGCAGCGATCCACTTCCTGATTAGTCAATCCACTGCGTTCTTGGCCGAATAGCATTGCGGTCAGCCCGAATGAGTTCTCAGCGTAACATTTAGTCATCGCGTCCCTGGGTGACAAGTGGGGCCAGCTAATTGCGCGCTGGCGCGCACTAGTGCCAATCACCAAACGACAATCTGCGATGGCTTCATTAAGGCTATCGACCACCCGCACGGAGCGCAGCACATCATCCGCGCCAGCCGCCCGTGCCGTTGCAAGCTCGTTGGGAAAGTCACTAGGCGCTACCAGATAAAGTGAACTAAGACCCATATTCTTCATTGCCCGCGCCACCCCACCGATGTTTCCCGGGTGGGTCGGTCGGATCAGAACGACTCGAGTATTGTGTAGCGATCTCAACTAGATCCCTTGCCTAATGCTGCGACCCAAGCCGCATTTCAATCCACTCTGCGCATCGATACAATGCTAACGATATCTAAGCTACCTGCATAACTCCTGGCAGACCGACTTCACAACAGTCCTGCCGGTCGGGGATATATCACAGTGTGAACAGACTGTCTGTCAATCAATACAAAAATAGAGCGACGTGCCGAGTGGTAATTCTTGATCAACTTGCGGGAATTGCTTATACCCATTGGCATCATGGAACATTCGCGATGTTCAGCGGGACATCGTGTAATCAGGGTTAAATTTATGCACCCGATCATAACAATCGCCACCAGGGCAGCGCGCCGGGCCGGCAATGTGATTGTACGTCACCTCGATCGTTTGGATCGCCTTGAGGTCGAAAGCAAAGGTAAGAATGACTTTGTTAGTCAGGTGGACCGGCTGGCGGAGACCGAGATCATCCAGGTTCTGCGTCACGCTTATCCAGACCACGCAATTCTCGCTGAAGAAAGCGGCGCACAAGAAGGGAACGACTACGAATGGATCATCGATCCTCTGGACGGAACCACGAACTATCTTCACGGATTTCCACAGTTTGCGGTATCCATTGCACTCAGGTACCGAGGTGAATTGCAACATGGCCTGGTGTTTGATCCATTGCGTGATGAACTATTCACCGCATCGAGGGGCAACGGCGCATACTTGAACGATCGTCGAATTCGAGTCAGCAAGGTAACGCAGCTTGAGGATGCATTACTCGGCACAGGATTTCCGTTCCGCGCGCTGTCAAAACTCGATCTGTGGCTGCTGACATTTCGCGCATTATTCCCAAGGTGTAGTGGCATCCGTCGTGCAGGAGCAGCCGCATTGGATCTCGCTTACGTTGCCACAGGTCGGTTCGACGGCTTCTGGGAGATGGATCTGAGTCCCTGGGATCTCGCGGCGGGTTGTCTATTAATCCAGGAAGCCGGTGGACTACTGAGTGATTTCGATGGTGAAGCTAATTATCTTAAAAACGGCAATATCGTTGCGGCAAATTCTTACATTTATAACGAAATGCATGACATCATCAAAAAATTAGTTGACGCCAAACACCTGCCACCAAGATCTCAACCGTGATTGAGCTCCTGGGTGACAGGGTCGGTACTGCGGGTAATAGCCAAGTTGGATCCAAGTGCAAAGCAGTCGCTCGCAACTTCTGCCTTATCTAGTCTGGCCTAGTAAGTGAACTTGGAACTACCTCTCAAGGGCAACACACGACCGGCTTGCTCGGGCCACACGCCGATGATGCAGCAGTATCTTCGGATCAAAGCCGACTATCCAAGCAACTTGCTGCTTTACCGCATGGGCGACTTTTATGAGCTATTCTATGAAGACGCGAAAAAGGCGGCTCAGCTTCTCGATATCGCGCTCACCGCGCGGGGCAAATCTGCCGGCCAACCCATTCCCATGGCAGGCGTGCCGGTCCACAGCGTGGAACAATACCTCGTCAAGCTGGTGAAGCTAGGGTTGTCCGTCGCTATCTGTGAACAGATCGGCGATCCCTCCACATCCAAAGGACCGGTTGAGCGTAAAGTCGTGCGAGTCATTACTCCGGGGACACTCACCGACGAGGAACTGTTGGATGCCAACGACGATAATATACTCGTGGCGGTACACCGGGTTGGAGAAATCATTGCCTTGGCAGCATTAGAACTATCCACCGGTCGATTCGTCGCCCAGCCGCTGCAACAACTCAGTCATCTAGAAAGCGAGCTCGCCAGGCTGCGACCCGCCGAGATCCTCGCAGCCGAAGGCGCCGACCAATGGCTAACCGATGACAAGATACGTGAATTACATTGTGTGCCTGATTGGTATTTCGATCTAGATCGGGCCGCACGTCTGCTGACAGATCAGTTCGGCACTCATAGTCTATCAGGGTTCGGCCTTGATCCGTTTCCCGTCGCTGTATCTGCGGCTGGTGCATTACTGCAGTACGCAAGTGACATGCAGTACAGCACGCTGTCTCACATAGGTGACATCCAGATCCATCATTCCACCGATTTCGTCATCATTGATCGAGAGAGTCGACGCAACCTCGAAATAGAACACAACTTTCGAGGCGGCCGCGATCACACTCTGATAGCCCTAATGGATCATTGCCAAACCGCGATGGGTTCCAGACTGATGCGTCGCTGGTTCAGCGGGCCGATACGTGATCACGAGGTGTTACGCAGACGCCACCATGCGATATCGGTGCTGCTAGACGCACATGCTTATGATCGAGTCGCCAAGATCCTACGCCAGGTAGGAGACATGGAACGCATACTCGGTCGCGTAGCGATGACCACCGCCAAGCCTAGGGATCTTGTACGCCTACGTGAAGCCCTGGCGACATTACCTAAACTCCAGACAGTATTAGGTGAAATTGAGTCACCGCGGCTTACTGATCTATGTCGCCACCTCGGTCCGTACCCTGAGCCGTATGATCTGCTGCAACGAGCCATAACTGAGGAACCCGCTGCCGTAGTGCGTGATGGGGGAGTAATCCGCGCGGGCTACGACGCCGAGTTGGACTCGCTCAACGAGCTAAGGCGCGATACTGGGGAGTTTCTTCTCAGACTTGAAGCTGAAGAGCGGGCACGCACGGGCATCAACACACTCAAAGTGGAATACAACCGTGTCCACGGCTATTACATCGAACTGCCACGGGCGCAAGCTCACGTTGCACCAGACAACTACGTCCGACGTCAGACACTAAAACATGCCGAACGCTATATCACCACCGAACTGAAAGGGTTCGAGGACAAAGTGTTGAGTGCTAAGGATAAAGCACTAGCCCGTGAACGATGGCTCTATCAAGCCATCTTGGGAAAGTTATTGCAATATGTAGAGTATCTGCAACGTTGCGCCCAGGCTGTGTCCGAAGTAGACGTATTGAATACCTTGGCCGAACGCGCATACACCCTTAATCTGACCCATCCAGAACTGACAGATGAGCCCGGCATCCGAATCATCCAAGGTCGCCATCCGGTCGTTGAACAATCTTCAGATCAACCATTCATCCCCAACGACACTACTCTCGATGCAGAACGACGCATGCTGGTGATCACTGGCCCCAATATGGGAGGCAAAAGCACCTACATGCGCCAAACCGCTTTAATAACCCTTCTTGCCTATACCGGATCATTTGTGCCAGTGCAATCCGCCGCTATAGGACCAATCGACCGTATTTGTACCCGCATCGGTGCGGCTGATGATCTTGCTGGTGGACGCTCAACATTCATGGTTGAAATGACAGAGATGGCCCACATTCTGCGCAATGCCACGGCATCGAGTTTGGTGTTAATTGATGAAATTGGTCGAGGCACTAGCACTTTTGATGGATTGGCTCTAGCCTGGGCATGTGCCCAGGACTTGGCCCAACGATTGCATTCATATACCCTGTTTTCGACCCACTACTTCGAATTGACAGCACTCAGCGAACAGCTGCCAACGACTCGCAACGTGCATCTCGACGCCGTGGAGCATGGCGAGCACATTGTTTTCTTGTATTCCGTGAGAGAGGGCCCAGCGAATCAGAGCTATGGGCTGCAGGTTGCAAGGCTTGCCGGCATACCACAAGAGGTGATCGCCTCAGCTCGGGACCGGCTGCGGTTACTGGAGCAGGAGTATACTCGTCTGTCTCAGCACTCGAATGACGGAAACGCGAATTCGGGTCAACTAGCTATCTTTGGTGCGGAATCTCACACTAATAATTTGCAAGAACTGCTAGACGAAATCACTCCAGACGAACTAAGCCCACGACAAGCCCTCGACATACTCTACCGGCTCAAGGCAGCTAGCCGTTCAGACAAGTAACTACTGTTGGCCACTTAAGCTTGAATTCAACAGAAGTTGATCATAACTGCCTGTGCGATCAAGCAGTCTGCCAGGCGCGATCACCAACTCCTCGCCCTCTACGGTCAACGTTAGTTGTTGGTCTTGTCGGTATACACCCCGCGGCAGTACTAAAGACTCCGGCTGTCGAAGTGCCGCATTCGGTGAAAGAAGGAGCGCCCTAACAAATGAGTCAGCATCCGTTGACACGCTCTTGGCCGCTATAGGGCGAAATTCAGGCGCGATCATCTGTACCCCAAACTCCAAATTATCATCAAGCGTCTGTTGCACCCAACGGACCACGCCTAAGTGCCAACCGTCTAGTGTTGCGTACTGCATAGCCACAAGCTCTCCGACACGAAACTGAATATCAGTTGCGGCCCCGCTGCGCAGCCCTAAGCCCCCTGCACTCTCATTCACCACATCAAATGAATGCAGACGGTAATCCCCTGCGTCTTGCCAGCGCACAAAAACTTCGCCCTTTTCCGGCACATCTGTGACTTTGTCTCCGAAGTTGGGGTCGCTGGGATCAAGACACACTAGGTCTTTAACATCTCCGTCAGATTGCTCGATATCACCCTCACCCTCATTCCCATCTTCCCCAATCGACTTCATCTTCGCCGATTCGAACCTGCGCTCGCCGTTAGCGAAGTAGTGAATGGAATTTAGTCCGATGCAGACACTCACGCCTGACGCTTCTCCGGTCCGAGTGGAGTGGCGCCGGGTACCAACACCGGCCAGCAGTCGGCCCACTCGACGCACCATCGCTGTATCGCCGGAATCCAATTCTCCATTAGCTTGATTCCCGACGGACACTTCATTACCTTGTTCCAGATCACGCAAAAGCTTATGAAGCATGCGCATCGCCTCAACCGTATCCAATATCCGTAAGTGAGGTTCGTTTTTGACATCGGCCACCTTGCACAAAGGGATGGGTGCAACGTCGGAGCGCAAACTGACAAGAAATCGCCCTTCTGGATGACCGAGATCTTCAATCTCGCCGAATTCCACGTCGTCGCACCACCTGGGTAACAGTTCGTGTACGCGCCTGCATTCGCCGGGCAGCAAACCAAGCGGGCTGCACGCACCCAATAGGAAGATGCGAAGACAGTCCTGTTCCACCGTGGTGCCACCCTCATCAGAGGAGGCCTTATCACTAATTTTAGAGTCTAGGAAACCATTGGATTCGGCGAACTGATAGATCTCGTGTAGTTGACGCCATGTGCCCGTAGGCGGTGGCGTGTATATCTCGTAAGCCGTCAACATCAACTCACCAACGAGACCTGACGCGCGCCGCAATGCCATCACCACATCGGAATGCGTCGACCCAGACACGCCGTCCTGCACCATATCATTGGCGACAATCTTGTATCCATTGGCCATCTCCGTCAGAAGACGCTGGATAAAACCCACCAGCTTTTGAGTCTTAGCAGATAACGGCAGAGCCATCCCGATATAGCTTTGGCGCATCGTCTCAACCGCGGCAGCTACAGGTTCACAGTAAAGCTCCATCAGGCTCAAGCGATTTTCTTGATCAAGGCGAATGCGGTTCTGTGCAAACAATGCCTGATGAATCTGTTGTGCACTGTAACGCGCGTCCGCCTGAGGAAGTGACCGTAGCCACTCCGCAACCCGTCGAGGTCTCACCTCAGCAACGGTATGGTCTCTTCTTAACTTAGGTACGGTAATCGCTGCCATAGTGTTTTAACCGCCACGATCCCTTCTAACAGTTTCAAGATAGATTATGTAACGCCGCTTATCCAGCGGAATTAGCCGTTGTTAGCTGTTTTATATGATGATTTCGGGCCATTGCAACAACACCCAGAACCACCCGATTGCGGTAAACCCTTAGGCTGCGAGGACCGGACGAATGGTAGCACTGCCGGGACTAAACCCACTAGCCAAGTGGGTGCCGGAATTGGCAGACGCAGTGCAATCAGGCTCGTTTACCACCCAGGTCGAAGCCCCTACAATATGGCCGCCCGGCCTTCGTAAATGACTGGCGTCGGTGGCGATATGGGGCTTAACTTCAAGAGTCAATGGTGGAGATGAAATATGACCTATGTGGTCACGGAAAGTTGTATTCGCTGTAAGTACACCGATTGCGTGGAGGTTTGCCCTGTCGATTGCTTCCACGAAGGGCCAAACTTTCTGGTGATCGATCCTGAAGAGTGTATTGATTGCAGCCTTTGCGAGCCCGAGTGCCCAGTCACAGCCATTTTTGCGGAAGACGACGTTCCCCCAGATCAACAGCACTTCTTGGAGCTGAACGCAGAGCTGAGCCAAGAATGGCCTGTTATCACTGAGCTAAAGCCAGCCCCGCCGGACGCAGCGCAGTGGGAAGACAAACCCGCGAAACTGCAGTATCTAGAACGTTGACCTATGCGTCGACGTAGACGCATACCTCATCCCCAGCACCAATTCTTATGGTCGGCCGATTTTCTTACTGCGCCGATGAGCCTTCCAGTCCTAACTGGGCGATCAGCTTGGCTGCCGGTACATAGCCAGGAAGGGTGCGACCGTCATCTAGAATAATCGTCGGTGTACCACGAATTCCGATCTCCTGACCAAGATTAAAATGGTCAGTTACCGGATTTGTGCATTCTCGAGCCCCCACTTCACCACCAGCCTTCGCGACTCCTATGGCTTCTATCCTGTCGTCCGCACACCATACCGAAACGGCTCGGTCATAGCTTCGTGTACCGATACCGGTTCTAGGAAACATTAGGTAGCGAACCTCAATTCCCGCTTCGTTGAGCTTCGGCACGTCGAGATGGAACTGTGCGCAATAGGGACAATCCACATCGGTAAACACTGTTAGAAAACGTTTAGGATCCTCCGGGGCGATGACCAGCATCTCATTCTTCTCGAAGCGAGCAAGGTACCCTTTGATTGCCTCAGCTCTCCGAGTCTCACTGACATTGCGTTGCCGTTCAAGATCGATCATGTCGCCCAGAATGGCATAGGCGCCATCGGCTGACACATAAATTATCTGGGTTCCGGCCGCCACCTCATAGATGCCTGGCATGGGTGATTCGCGTACAGAATCTGCAGTAATTCCCGGAACGTGTTTGCTGAGTTTCGCAGCGATCCGCTCCTTCACTTCGTCCCCCCACAATTGGGACGGCAGTAACAAAGCAAATCCACAGAGTAAAAATTTCTTCATCTTGGTCACCAAATCAGTGAACTCCTAAAACTCGATCTAAAGGTTAATTTCCAGAATAAAATTGTCAATCTCTGAAGTTAATGTACTGTAGGGGAAGATCAAGATCTTCTCCCCTCAGCATTGAAATCACATTCTGGAGATCGTCGCGTTTTTTCCCCGATATACGCACTCTATCACCCTGTATACTCGCTTGAACTTTCATTTTTGAGTTCTTGATCTGTTTGACGATATTGCGTGCTAGCTCCACATCGACACCATGTCGAATCAACACTTCCTGTTTAGCCTTACCGCCCTGGGAAGGTTCAATGTCGTATATCTTTAGACAACCAAGATCGACCTTGCGCTTCGCAAGCTTGGTCTGCAGAATGTCCATTGCTTGTCCTACCTTATAGTCATCATCGGCACACAATGTCAGTCGGTTATCCGATTGCTCCACTCTGGCATCACTGCCCTTGAAGTCATAGCGGTTGTGTATTTCCCTATTGGCCTGATCCACGGCGTTGCGTACTTCTTGAAAATCCACCTCAGAGACGACATCAAAGGACGGCATGCTCTCAATCTTCCGATTTGGACTTAATCAAGGCCTAATGTTCCCGCAACCTAACTCGACATTGATTAGATTATACATCTTATGTGTTGTCTGTTACACGATTGCACCGCCGTCTGGTCAACGGCCTGTAAACTGGTAGACTGTTTTCATCTCCATCATAGTTTAGTTAGTCTGCTCAATCGTTAGCTCCCGGGCACTAAGCAAATACTGTTCACTTTTTTTTGTGCCGAGCATTACTACCACATCGACAACACTTCCCGGCTTCCACTTCGGGCCATCCCGGGCGATCTTTTCTAACCGGCCTCGACCCGCGTCCGGTCTAGATTCATCAGAGAACCTCGTCTCCCAAACCTCTTCGTCATGAATTACCCAAAGACGCATCATCTTCAAATCCTCTGGAATCTGGCGCCCATCGGTATCAACTAACATAATCACCACTTGCAGAGGACGACCATCGGGCGGCGCGCTGGGCATGAAATCCCGCCATAGGTATCCCTCCAGCACGTAGTCATTATCTTCTATGCGAACCTGGGTGCGCGCCGCCTGCAGCTCAGCCAGTGAGGGCACTCGCGCCGAACTGTTGTGGCCGACGCAGGCTGCACTGGCAGCGAGACTAATCAGTACTAGACTCACTAATGCCTTACGAAACATACTGATAGACATTTCTTAGTCTATAATACACAAAAGGTGACCGCCAAAGGCGGTCAACAATAATTCCATATGGGCAACACACAAACACTCAGTTGATCTCCCACCACGTGTCGAGATGAAATCCCTGCTTCGGACTGCACCAAAGCTTGCCCCCAGAATTGCGATGATTGGGGCCATCATGGCAACGTGGCTCAGTCTCGACGCGATGTCTCAGACCGCCAATGCGGAAAGCGTGTACGTTTACGAATATGGCAAGGGCTCTCGTCTTATTACGGATGTGCCTCGTTCCGACGCGGGCTACCGACTCATTAAAGTGTATCGCATCGACGGCTTCGAAAGCACCAGATCTTCGGCGAGCCGATCATTGCGAACGATCAAATCAAGCTACGACTCACTGATCGTCGAACAAGCGTCATTGCACGGTGTAGATTCAGCACTAGTCAAAGCAATGATTCAAGTTGAATCGTCATTCAACCCGATCGCCATATCTCACAAGGGCGCTAAAGGCCTGATGCAATTAATGCCGGACACGGCCCGACGTTACGGCGTAACCGATCGTGGGGATCCTCATCAAAATCTCGACGGGGGGGTTCGCTACCTCAAAGATCTTTTAACGATGTTCAGCCAAAATGTGCGCCTCGCTGTCGCTGCTTATAATGCAGGAGAAAATGCAGTCATTCGCTATAGTGGGGTACCGCCTTACGATGAAACTCAAAACTATGTCAAAACAGTACTGGCATTGCATGAGCTCTATGCCAACCGGAACTAGGTAGGCATCACGTTCATAAGGCTCTTATATTTATTACCCCTGAAAGTGATTGAAGCCAGAATCGGGGAACTCACATAGGACCCCATCCACACCGTAAAACCTTAATCCGGGTTCGGACTCTATCGCTCCAACTCGACGAAAATCGACCGCCAGACCAGCCAGTGCGGATGTGACGCGCTGCTCTTGTATCGGCGGGACAGTGAAACACAATTCATAGTCGTCACCGTTTGTCACTGCCAGATCCCAGCCTAGAGTTTTCTGCAATTGCTCCGAGTACACTGGGGACAACGGTAGCGCGGCCAGCTCGATACGCGCGCCTGCGTTGCTTTGCTCGAGGATATGTCCCAGGTCCGCTGCAAGCCCGTCCGACAGATCAATTGCCGCTGACGCGAGCCCCCGTAACGCTCGGCCCACACCAACACGTGGTGTAGGGCGCTCAAGTCTCGCCCGAACATACGACGCTTGCGCTTGCGTGAGTTGCAACTTTCCCTCAGCATGAAGCAATCCCAGTGCCGCATCCCCAACAGTGCCAGTGACGTAAATAGCGTCTCCGGGTTTCGCACCGGATCGTCGCAACGCCTTTCCCGTCGGGGCAAATCCACATAGCTGCACACCAATAGTCACCGGTCCACGGCAGGTGTCACCGCCCACCAGCGCAACACCGAATTCATCCGCGAGCTCAAAGAAACCGTTGCAGAAACCTTCCAACCATTCGGCTTCAGCCTGTGGCATGGACAAGTTCACCGTGGCCCACGCCGGGTCTGCCCCCATGGCGGCGAGATCGCTCAGGTTAACCGCGAGCGCCTTGTAGCCAATCGCGTCTGCCGCAGTATCGTTTGGAAAGTGCACCCCCGCGACCAACATATCGGTGGTGACAACTAGCTCGTGTTCGTCAGGAACACGCAGAATGGCGGCATCGTCACCGATCCCCAAGGTGACATCGGTACGGGACTTCTTAGATCGGGAAAAGAAACGACGGATCAGAGAAAACTCGTCCACCAGACACGTCGGCGAGCTTTAGTCCGAGTGGGGACGCAGTTTGAGGGCCAGTTTGTCCAGCACCCCGTTGACAAACTTGTAACCGTGCTCGGCGCCGAACGTCTTTGCCAGCTCCACCGCCTCGTTCAGAATAGCCTTGTGGGGAATAGTCGGCTCGTACTCAAGCTCGTACGCGCCCAACCGCAATATCGCCTTTTCAACGGGGTCAACAGCGTCTAGGTCCCGATCCAAAAACGGTCTCAGATTCTCGTCAAGTTCTTGACGATACAACGGCACTTGACGAACCAGCTTGTGAAAATACTCGAGATCGGTGCCGCTGAGGTCGTATTCGTTGATGAAGTGATTCTCGATTTGATCCGGGGATTGCTCAGTTAGATCCCACTGATAGAGTGCCTGCACCGCAGTTCTTCGCGCACTATGTCGACTGCCCCCGGCCATTCATCCCCCTCAATGATTCTTCACCTTTGCGAGCAGACTCGCCATTTCTAAGGCCGCTAGCGTAGCGTCGGCTCCCCTATTTCCGGCCTTGGCCCCCGCCCTTTCCATAGCCTGTTCCACCGTGTCGACAGTCAATACGCCAAACCCAATCGGCACCTCACACTCAAGCTGAACCTGGGCAAGTCCTCTGGCGCATTCGCCCGCCACATAGTCAAAATGCGCGGTAGCACCACGGATCACCGCACCCAGGGCCACAATGGCATCAAATGTCCCGGTTTGTGCCAGGGCTCTTGCCGCCAAAGGTATTTCGAATGCACCAGGCACCCAAACCACCTGCACCTTATCGCCATCGACCCCGTGGCGAACCAAAGTGTTCACCGCGGCGTCCAGCAGTCGCTCGGTAATAAAACTATTGAAGCGCGACACAACAACGGCAAAACTCCCGTTGCCACCTGTGAGATCACCTTCTAAAACAGTCACGTTGTCCACCCGGCTTCAGCTTTCTACTGATGTCACGTATTCTGATATTTCCAAGCCAAATCCTGATAGCGCATGTACCCGTTTTGGGGTTCCCATGACGCGCATTTTTCCAACCCCAAGGTCGGCAAGGATCTGCCCCCCTACACCGAGCATTCTGAGCTCGCCACCCGGATCTTCGTCTGGAAACTCTAGGCCAGATTCCTGAATCTGGGCACTGCGCACTTGGTCAAGCAAACTCCCGTCCGCTTCGTCATACTTGAGCAGGACAACTACACCCCTGCCCTCAGTTCCAATGCGTTCAATCGCGGATGATACCGGCCATGAGTATTCTTGTCCTAAATTGGCGAGCAGTTCGTATAACCCCTTATACACGTGGACACGCACCAATGTAGGCTGGTCGCGATCAATATCTCCACATATCAATGCAAGATGCGTCCGATCATCGACGATATCACGATAAGCAACCACGCAGAATTCGCCAAAAGGGGTCGAAAGTTTGCTTTCGGCAACCCGCTGGATAGTAGGCTGGTGCTGCATGCGATATCGAATCAGATCCGCAATGGATCCAATCTTAAGCCCTTGAACCCGCGAGAACTCTAACAGATCCGGCAGCCTCGCCATGGTGCCGTCTCGATTTAGAATTTCGCAAATCACGCTGGCAGGCTCCTTCCCTGCAAGCGTGGCTAGGTCGACACCGGCTTCGGTGTGCCCGGCTCGAACCAAGACACCGCCCGGCAGCGCCATCAGGGGGAAAATATGACCGGGGCTAACCAAGTCACTGGGCTTGGCGTCGGGTGCAACCGCAGCACTTATGGTGGTTGCACGATCGGCCGCTGAAATGCCGGTGGTCACACCCTGTGCCGCCTCAATAGACACGGTAAAATTGGTGGCATAACGAGCGTTGTTATCATTTACCATCAACGACAGCCCGAGCTGCCTGCAGCGTTCTTCCGTCAAGGTCAGGCAGATCAGACCACGGCCATACCAAGCCATGAAGTTAATGTCCTCAGCTCGTGCGCTCTCACCAGCGATCAAAAGATCCCCTTCGTTTTCACGAGATTCTTCGTCCACCAGGATGACCATCTTGCCTTGACCAAAATCGGCGATTACTTCCTCTATGGAATTCAATCCCCTGCTGCCACGCCCTTCGTCGTCTTTGGATTCAGATCGAAGAGTCGATGACTCATCCGACTTTACGAATTTTTGGGATAATTCACTCATCCGTTTGGCACCAGCCCATCGCTATCGAGCAAGCATGTCCCGCAAGACATCGCCCTATGCGACACTCTCTGCACTGAAACTCATTAACCTTTCCAAATACCGCACAATGATGTCGACTTCCAAGTGTACCCCGTCTCCATTGGAGATGCTCGACAAAGTCGTCGCTTTCGACGTATGCGGCACTATGTTGACGTCAAACTCACTGTCCTTGACCTCGTTCACAGTGAGACTGATACCGTCGAGGCAAATCGCGCCCTTGCTGGCGATGTAACGCGCCAGTGTGCTTGGTGCGTCGAATGTCATCTCCACTGAGCGGCCTAAATCACGCCTCGAGACCAACGTTGCGATACCATCGACGTGACCGGTTACAAGGTGTCCGCCCAGCACGGTATTAGGGGTGACAGCGAGTTCCAGATTTAGCCCGATTCCGGGCGACCAACTGCCAATTAATGTTCTTGCCAGAGTCTCTGCCGACACGTCCACATCGATTCGTTGGTCCACGATGTTAACCGCAGTCAAACAGACACCGCTGACGGCGATACTATCGCCGACGCGACATCCCGATAGGTCGAGCTGGCCCACATTTATGGTGAGACTCAAATCCTCATCAAAATGTCGAATGTCTTCAACCTTCCCCATGGCTTGCACAATACCGGAAAACATCACTCACCCCTCATCCGTATTGTTCCACACTATCATTGTTTACGACTCGCAGCCGCATACACAAATCATCCCCCACCACACGCACGTCCTCAAGCCGCAACGAGATTTGGTCGACAAGCCGTTCAAGTCCAGACAGACGCAACATACCGCGTGCATCATCGCCTAGCAGTTTGGGAGCGAGATACAAAACCACCTGATGCGCCAAACCTGCCCGAATCATGGCACCTGCGAGAGTCGGACCTGCCTCCACCAGCAAACTATTCACTTCGCGCCCTGCCAAGTTATCCATCAGCGCGCCGAGATCGACTTGACCCCCTTGGCCAGGTAGTGCCACCACCTCGGCGCCCCGCGCTCGAACCTGCTCAAACTTCGTGCCCCCCTGCACGGCGGTGGCCACAATCACCTGGCCGCCTGCTCCCCAAAGCTTAGCCGTATCCGGTATCTGCAATTGGCTGTCCGCTATTACCCGTATTGGTTGGCGTTTGCACTCAGCTATACGGACGGTCAAAGAGGGATCATCTGCGAGAATGGTTCCAATCCCAGTGAGCAACGCCGAACTGCCCGCACGCAAACGCTGCACATCCCGTCTAGCGGAGTGTCCTGTAATCCACTTACTTTCCCCGGATGCCATAGCCGTGCGCCCATCAATGCTGGCGGCAAGCTTGATGGTGACCCAAGGCCTCCCGGATTTCATCCTTTGTATGAATCCTTGGTTTAGTGTGTACGCTTGTTGCTCCATTAGGCCGACTTGCACGTCGATCCCTGCTGTGCGCAGCGCATCAATGCCGCCGTGCTCCACCTTTGGATTCGGGTCTACCATGGCTACGACAATACGCCGTGGGCGCGCCGCGATGATGACTTGGGTACACGGAGGTGTGCGACCGAAGTGACAACAAGGCTCTAAGGTCACATAAATTGTTGCACCGCATGCTTTGCTTCCTGCCTGTCGTAGCGCCACGATTTCCGCATGGTCCTCGCCGGCACGGACATGCCACCCTTCCCCTACGATCTGTCCCTCGTACACAATGACACAGCCTACACATGGGTTGGGGTCCGCCGTCATGCGCCCTCGTTCTGCTAGCCGCAGCGCACGAGCCATATAACGATGGTCATCTGCCGTGAACATTACAGGAGTATGATCAAACCGAGAGCGAAACTGTGCCGTTAGGATGCACTCAAGCTCAACGACAACTCACTTAATAAGGATAGGTGTTCGTGGCGGCAATTCTACCGACACTGAGAAGATAATCGGTTAGTTTGTAGTCAGTTCCCGGATCCAGATTCCTCTTTCCCCGACAACAGAGAGAGTTGCCTACGCTTTACGCTGGGCGAAGGCTGACTCTTCAGTCGCTTTACTTCCTCGCTAAAGGCGTCTAAATCCTGAAAACTGTGGTAAACGGACGCAAAACGAACGTAGGCCACCTCATCCAGGTCACTAAGCTCCTGCATCACCCACTCACCAATCTGCTGGGTGGAGAGCTCACGTTCACCACTGGCTCGCGCCTTGTGCAAAATTCTGTGTATCGCCTCCTCCACCGCGTCAGTGTCCACCGGCCTCTTTTGTAAGGCGCGCATCATACCAGCTCTTAATTTTTCCTCGCTGAATGGCTCTCGACGATTATCCGACTTGATCATCTGCGGCAGCCGCAGCTCAGCGCGCTCAAATGTAGTGAAGCGTTCACTACAGGCCTGACATTCACGTCGTCGACGAACAGAATCACCCTCATCCGCCAATCGAGAATCTACCACCCGGGTGTCTTCATTTTGACAAAATGGGCACTGCACGAGCTAACTCCAATAACTAACGCAATATCTTCTCTCTAAACACAACGCCTTACGGCAACGCGTCAAGTTCTGCCCCCTCTTTCTTAACAGGCATCATATCCTCGCGAGATACACCGAGATACAACACCGTCGGGCTAGCCACAAATATCGATGAGTAGGTACCGACGACCACGCCAATCATAAGCGCGGCCGCAAAACCATGAATTACTTCACCGCCAAGCAAGAATAGTGTTATCAACACCAATAATGTAGTGAGCGAGGTCAACAGCGTACGACGCAAGGTCTGATTGATCGACTTATTCATGATTTCGACGGTGGTTCCCTTGCGTATCTTACGAAAATTTTCGCGGATTCGGTCAAATACCACTATGGTATCGTTCAGTGAATAGCCGATCACAGCCAGTACCGCCGCCAACACCGGTAGTGAGAACTCCATCTGTAGCAGCGAAAAGATGCCTATGGTAACCACTACATCGTGAACTAGAGCCACGACGGACCCTACTGCAAAGCGCCACTCAAAACGCCAGGCCACGTAAATAAGGATTCCGATCAAAGCATAAATCATTGCCAAGCCACCATCCTCGGTCAGTTCCTTACCGACTTGGGGGCCCACAAACTCCACCCGCCGCATCTGTACCGCACAGTCGGCAACCTCACCGCTGCCACCACGACATTTTTGTACCCTATCTTGCTGAGTCTCGCTCAACTGTTCGCCGTAAACCGCGCGCAAGCTCTCCA
>JAOTYS010000413.1 GCA_029861795.1 Gammaproteobacteria bacterium
GCTTTGTCGATCAGAGCGCCCATGCTCTCAGGTGTTGGCGCAGCGACATCTGTCATAACGGCTTGATCCTAAGGTCCAGAACTCATTAACGCGCGAGGCATGATAGAAGTTCGTCGGTTGAATGTGCGTATACACAGCAACTCTGAGATCAGACAAACAAAAAAGGGAAAGGCTTAGCCTTTCCCTTTTTCTCGTAACCACAATCACGACATATATAGTGCCGCGCGACTCCTAAGAGGACAAGGCAGCTTTTGCTTTTTCCGCCAAAGTAGAGAAGGTCTGTTTGTCGTAGACCGCAATATCCGCCAAGACTTTACGATCAAGCTCTATTGACGCTTTCTTTAGTCCGTGCATAAATCGGCCATAGCTCAGACCGGACTCGTGGGCGGCGGCATTGATTCGTATTATCCACAGGGCACGGAACAGACGCTTGCGTTGTCGTCTATCTCGGTACGCGTATTGTCCGGCGCGGTTCACCGCTTGAGCCGCAACACGGTACACGCTGCTGCGTGCGCCCCGATAACCCTTGGCTCGCTCCAATACTTTTTTGTGTCTGGCGTGAGTAGTAACTCCGCGCTTCACTCTAGGCATGAACGTCTCTCCCGCTTATGCGTAGGGTAACATTCGTCTGACTAGCGCCTGGTCTGCACTATGGACCGTATCGGAATGGCGTAAATGACGCTTCCGCTTGGTCGACTTCTTCGTCAGGATGTGATTGAGGTGCGATTGTGAACGTTTAAACTTACCCGTTCCCGTGCGCTTGAAACGCTTCGCCGCACCACGATTTGTCTTCAACTTCGGCATTATGCCTCCAATCGGCAATGCATATTGTCTAGGCCCAGTCGGGCCTTACCTAGCCCCGCTTCGGCGCGACCACCATGACCATTTGGCGCCCTTCCATCTTGGGATGTTGTTCCACTGTCCCGACTTCGTCGAGGTCCTCCTCCACACGCCGCAACATTTCCACGCCCAATTCTTGGTGAGCCATCTCGCGGCCACGGAAACGCAGCGTTACCTTTGTCTTGTTTCCCTCGCCCAGAAATCGCTTCAAGTTTCTGAGCTTAACCTCATAGTCCCCGATGTCAGTGCCGGGACGAAACTTTACCTCTTTTACACCAACCTGCTTTTGTTTCTTCTTAGCCTCGTGCTTTTTCTTACTGGCTGTGTACCGGTATTTGCCGAAATCCATAATTCGGCAGACTGGCGGGTCCGCATGAGGAGAAATTTCTACCAGATCGAGACCTGCTTCCTCCGCTTGTCGTAATGCGTCCGCCGTGCTCACCACCCCTAACTGCTCGCCCTCAGCAGCGATCAAGCGCACTTGTTGCGCACTAATCGCTGTATTGACGCGGGTCTCTTTCTCAGCCGCTATAGTTTCAATCCTCCAAAATCACGAATGCCGTGCCACCTCGTCAGCAAGGAATTCAGCAAACTGGTCCAACTTCATCGGACCTAAATCCTTACCGTCGTGCGTGCGCACGGCAAGCGTTTCGTTTTCTACTTCTCGATCACCGATGACCAATAGATAGCGAATGCGCTGTAATGTGTGCTCGCGGATTTTATAGCCGATCTTCTCGTTTCTCAAGTCGAGATCAATCCTGAACCCCTGTATTTTCAAGGAATTCTGGACCTCCCTGGCATAGTCAGCCTGATTGTCGGTAATTGTCATGATCACGGCTTGTACCGGTGCCAGCCAGGCGGGGAATAACCCCGCATGCTCCTCGATAAGAACGCCGATAAATCGTTCTAGCGAACCCAGTATGGCTCGGTGGAGCATAACTGGCACTTGCCTACTGCCGTCGACAGCCACATAGCTGGCGCCCAGCCGCTCTGGCATTGAGAAATCCACTTGGATTGTGCCGCATTGCCAGGGGCGGCCGATAGAGTCCCGCAGCGTAAAGTCAACCTTAGGACCGTAAAACGCACCTTCCCCCGGTTGCGCTTGCCAGGAGCCTATCATCGGGTTGTTATCGAGCGCCAATACGAGTGCTTGTTCCGCCTGATCCCATACTTGATCACTGCCTACTCGCTCCGGTGGCCGCGTCGACAGCGCTACTTCCACGTCCTCGAAGCCAAAGTGGGCGTACACCTTAAACACCAGATCGATAAGTTTAGACACTTCCTCCTGAATCTGCTCCTCAGTGCAGAATATATGGGCGTCATCTTGGACGAAATTCACCACCCGCATCAAACCGTGGAACGCACCGGAAAGCTCGTTACGATGGCAGGAACCGAACTCTGCCAAACGCAGAGGAAGATCTCGATAGCTCTTCAGGCCTTGGTTGAATATCTGGACATGCCCGGGGCAGTTCATTGGTTTGACGCCGTATTCACGATTCTCCGACTTTGTGGTGAACATCATCTCCTGGTACTTGTCCCAATGTCCCGACTTTTTCCAAAGGCTTAAGTCTAGGATCTGTGGCGTACGAATCTCTCGATAACCGCTGTCATCAAGTACGCCTCGCATGTACTCCTCAACCTGTCGATATAATGTCCAACCCTTGGGATGCCAGAACACCATTCCCGGCGCCTCATCCTGAAAATGAAACAGATCAAGCTCCTTGGCAATTTTGCGATGATCACGCCGGGAAGCTTCCTCAAGGCGCTTCAAGTAAGCCTTAAGCGCCTTGCGATCTGCCCAGGCGGTACCATAGATTCGCTGCAACATCTCATTATTTGAGTCACCGCGCCAATACGCCCCAGCGACTTTGGTGAGCTTAAATGCCTTCAGTCTTCCGGTGCCGGGAACATGAGGTCCACGACATAGGTCAACGAAATTGTCTTGGCGATACAGTGTGATCTGCTCGTTAGCCGGAATCCCGGCGATGATCTCGGCCTTATAATGCTCACCCAGGTCCTTGAAATAGGTAACGGCCTCATCTCGATCCATTACCGATCGCTCCACTGGAATATCGCACGAAGCCAGCTCCGTCATCTTGTTCTCTATGGCCTCGAGGTCTTCCGGCGTAAACGCCCGGGAATAAGCAAAATCATAATAAAATCCATCCTCAACCACGGGCCCGATAGTCACTTGTGCTTCTGGGAAGAGTTGCTTCACAGCTTGGGCAAGCAGGTGCGCAGTGGAGTGTCGGATCACTTCCAGACCTTCTGGATCGCGATCGGTCACGATTTGTACCGTAGCGTTTACATCCACCGCATGGGACAGATCGACCAGACGACCATCGACTTTCCCAGCCAACGCCGCTTTGGCTAAACCAGGACCGATGGCTTCGGCAATATCCTTGACAGAAACCGGATCTTCAAACTGACGTTGCGACCCGTCAGGCAGCGAGATAGTGGGCATGGAGATACCTTATATATGCAGTGGTGGTCCGTACGAGAGACCACGTGCTGTTATTTGTGGCGAGACTTATATTCTATAGCGGCTCAAGTCATATAATAAAGGCGAGCGGTGCAGCAGTATGCGGATCTAAACGAAGAAAATCAATATGTTACTGGGTTCGAACCCGGCGGCGGCAGGAAAATAGCGTGCCCTACAGTGGTAATCTTTTGCCGCGATCCTCTACGGACTCGCAGCGAGTTCAATTTAGAAATGTCCGGAGAAGCATCAACGGCTTGCTACTTTTAGTCGTTAATCGAGTTGCCAGTTCGCGCCACTTTCCGGCACCGGTGAGAATCATCCGGTTTTTTACTGTCCCTTGCGCCAACTATTCCCTGGATAACAGCTCCTGAATTTCACTCACAATGTCTCGATCCTCTGGTATCGTTTGGACTGCCTGGCTAGTGGAATTCTCCAGCACCCGGAGTGAATCGCTCTGCAGCGTATTTTCCCCCACTTTATTCTCAGGTTGTGGACTATCTCCACCGATCATTTCGAATGTCGGTTTTTGTTCCTCCTCAGCCTGCAAAACCTCCACTAGCGCCGCCCGTGCGGCTTCATCTTCACCATCAATCGCTAACACCGCTTCCAATTCGCTGCGTACGCGCTCCATATATACTGCCTTGATCTGTTCTATTCCCGCTAATGCCTCGGCATGTTGTGGCTCGTGATTCAGTATGGCCCGGTAACTGGCTAATGCACTGTCTCCCTGCGGAGAGGTCAATCGCCCCGCACTAAACTGCTCACCCGCTAACTGCAGCAACCGATTGATCTCCGCTTCTAATGCCTCGGCCTCAACGACGTTCGCTAACTCACTACGCGCTGCTTCATCCTCACCATCAATCGCTAGTACTTGTTCCCACTCACCCCATGCAGTGACCCAATCCTCCTCAGATTGTGCCGCCACCGCACGCTGCCAATACACCGCCTTGATCTGCTCTATCCCCGCCAACGCCTCGGTGTGTTCCGGCTC
>JAOTYS010000414.1 GCA_029861795.1 Gammaproteobacteria bacterium
AGCTCTGCCGATATACTCCATCATGACGATGACTGCTGAGGTTTTAAGTAGTATTTCCAATGAACACCTGTGCCAGATTAAGAAACAAACCATGAAAACTGCGTTTTCCGGTGTCCAAACACCTTGCTACGTCTTAGACGAAAGGGTGCTGCGCAAGAATCTCATCATCCTGCGTGACATACAGGAACGAACCGGTTGCCATATCCTGTTGGCCTTGAAAGCGTTCGCAATGTTCGAAGTCTTTCCAATAATCAGACAGTATCTTGGCGGCACAGCGGCGAGTTCACTGTTTGAAGCAAGGCTAGGTTTCGAAGAATTCGGTGACTCGGTACATCTTTGTGCTCCAGCTTATCGTGAAACCGAAATTGAAGATTTGTTGCGCTATTGTAGGCACGTGGTCTTTAACTCCTTTTCGCAGTGGACGCGATTTAAACCCTATGTCTTGCAGGCTGATCGGAAGATTGTATGTGGTATTCGAATCAATCCTGAGCATACAGAAGTAGAGGTCCCTATATACGATCCTTGTCGTGGAGGTTCAAGGCTAGGAGTCCGGCTTAATGACTTTCAGTCAGAAGCACTTGACGGCATTAGCGGTATTCATTTCCACACGTTGTGTGGTCACAATGCTGATGCTCTGGAGCGAACTTTGCAGGTAGTGGAAGATAAGTTCGGAAAATTTATTGAAGAGATGGATTGGGTGAACTTCGGTGGTGGGCATCACATAACACGTGAAGATTATGACATTGAGCTATTATGCACGCTTGTTTCTACTTTCAAAGATCGTTACGGCGTCGAGGTATTTTTGGAACCGGGGGAAGCGGTTGTTTTGAATGCAGGTGTTCTAGTTGCATCTGTCTTAGATGTGTTGCCGAACAAAATCGCTGTGTTGGATGTTTCCGCGACGGCTCACATGCCGGATGTTTTGGAGATGCCATATCGACCAGATATTTTGGGCGCAGGAGATCTCGAAGAGCACCCTTACACGTACAGACTAGGCGGCCCGACCTGCCTAGCTGGAGATGATATTGGCTTATATTCTTTCGCAGAACCTCTAGAACCTGGCTCAAGGATCGTATTCGAAGATATGGCATGTTACACAATGGTAAAAAACACCATGTTTAATGGCGCATGTCTTCCCAGCATCGCGGTTCAGGATGCCGATTTTCAACATATTAGAATCATCCGTGAGTTTGGCTTCGATGACTATCGAAATCGGTTGTCCTAGCGAGAGGAAAAACGTATATGACAGGTATATTGATTATCGGCGCCGGCGGGGTGGGTTCAGCTACAGCACACAAGTGTGCCCAACACAATGATGAATTGGGGGATATTTGCCTAGCTTCTCGCACCTTGGAAAAATGCGATGCTGTGATCGAAGCCATAAACGGCAAAGGAAACAAGAAAAATCAACACGCAAGAGTCTTTTCGGCCCAAGTTGACGCAATGGATACAAAACAAATTGTGGACTTAATTACCCGCACGCAGTCGGACCTTATTTTAAACGTGGCGAGCCCTTATTGTAATAAGACCATCATGGAGGCCTGTTTAGAAACCAGGACACACTATTTAGATACCGCAGTCTACGAGCAAGAAGGAAATATCAATGAACCCCCGCCTTGGTATGCAAATTATGAATGGAAATACAAAGACGACTTTATTGCGCACGGCGTCACTGGTGTCCTGGGTATTGGTTTCGATCCGGGCGCCGTCAATGCCTTTTGCGCCTATGTTCACAAGCATCTGATCGATACCATAGATACCATCGATATCATGGACGTTAACGCTGGGAGACATGGACGTTTTTTTGCCACAAATTTTGATCCGGAGACCAACTTAAGAGAGATCATGGAAGATGTGATTTACTGGGAAAATGGAAAGTTCGTGAAGATTCCACATCATTCAAAATCGATTACATATGATTTCCCTCAACTCGGTGGGCACCGCGTGTATTCAATGGGTCACGATGAACTGCACTCCCTGCCGTTTAATATTCCAGCAAACCGAATTGAGTTCTGGATGGGGTTTAACGATCGGTACATTAACTGCTTTAACGTATTGGAGGAACTTGGCCTATTATCTAATCAGCCAGTAGAAGTGGAAGGCAAGAACATTGTACCGATCAAACTATTAAAGGCAGTGTTACCAGATCCTTCATCTCTTGCTCAGGATTATTTTGGCAAGGTTTGTATAGGTTGTCTTATTAATGGCACTCAAGGCGGAATCAAAAAGGAGATCTTTATCTACACGCTTTGTGATCACACAGAGTGTTATAAGGAAACGGGATCTCAGGCGATTTCTTATACGACTGCTGTGCCACTGGTTACGGCTGCAATTCTTGTCACCAGGGGGGACTGGAACGTCCGACAGCTTGTTAACGTCGAGGAACTGGACCCCGACCCGTTTATGAAGCTAATGCCAAAATTAGGTTTAGATTGGGACGTTCGAGTGTCTCAAATTTCCTGATAGTTAATCGCAGGCACCCCCTGGATTCCTCCCAGGCCACACTCTAAGACCCGGTTTTGATGTCACCCGTTTTTCATTTCGATGCTTCATCAGTGGTTCGCTTGCGCTCGTCTCACCGTTTCTTACATGACGCCTCTCACAACGCCTTTTCCCTAACGCTCACCACCCTGGCTCTTAACCGGAGCAGCTTAGGGTTGTTTAAAGCCTCCCCCTGCACAGCGACTTTGGAGGGCCTACCTCCATCTCTTCTAAAGTTACGGCACTTCAAGGTACCTGCCTCGTGGCACACAGGGTGTGTGAAAACTACGTCAACACTGCCGCATCACGGGACAACAATACGTCGTTGATCAATATAGGCAGCTGCGTCCCTCTTCCGACGCTATACGCCTTGAATATAGGATCGCGTTAGCGCGAGAAGAGTTTTCACACACCCTCGACCCGAAAGAGACATTCAAAAAGTAGTGTCGATCACGTCCACGCCCGCCTTGCGCAGACCATCCACGATGTGCTCAAAATTCCCGGGATTCTTATACGGCAGTACCTTTCGCTTGTGTTCCAGAGAGTAGTCTGGATTTATCCTGAGTGCCTCGCGCCACGCTGTCTGTGCCTCCGCAAAACGACCCAAATGACCATAGCACGCCGCCAATAACACGTGTGATACGTCCGTATTGGGATTTCGGGTTAACCGTCGCTTCAAGCTGGCAACAGCATCTTCATAACGACCCATGTGAAAGTAGCAAAGAGCTCGAAGATGCAAAATTATATCGGGGAAATGCGGATCGAGGCGCACGGCCTCGTCGAGCATATCAAGCGCTTCTGCTGACCTTCCAGCAAAGTGAAGAAACCAAGCTAGATCGAGACGCGCGTGGGCAAAATTGGGGTCAAGTGCGATAGCTCTCTCACCCTCGGCGATGGCCAATTCATGTTGCCTCGCCCGCAGATAGGCCATCCCCAACTGAACATGAGCGAACGAATCCTGATCATCCAGCGAGACAGCGCGTCGCGCCAGTTCTGAATGCAGGCGTTCGGACTGTTCTGGAGATTCGCTCCATTGGTTTCCGGAGTCAACCAAGTGAGCTGCCCCAAGCCATGCAAACGCCATCGCGAAATTCGGATCCAGCTCGACCGCTCGCTCGAACATCGATCGGGCATCTGCGTTTGCCTGTTTGGTGAGTCGCCACCATTGTTCGCGTCCCCGTAAGAAACAGTCGTATGCTTCCAGGTTGCCGGTGGGCTGACGCGTCGGAGACTGCTGTTTGGCCTTCGTCAGCTTAGGTGCAAGCGCCGACACGATCTCCCGTGTGACCTCGTCCTGTACGGTAAAAATGTCGGCCAACTCCCGATCATAACGCTCCGCCCAGACATGACCTCCGGTGGTACCATCAATCAATTGGGCGGTGATGCGAACCCGGTTGCCGGCCTTGCGAATGCTGCCTTCCAGGGCGAACCTGACGCCGAGTTCGCGGCATACGTCGGAAACATTGGCCGCCTTGTCCTTGTAGGCGAACGCCGAGTTGCGCGCGATGACGAACAATCCGGACATTTTTGATAGATCCGTCATGATGTCTTCGCTGACGCCATCGCTGAAATACTCCTGCTCTGGGTCACTGCTCATGTTGGCGAACGGCAGCACGACAATCGATGGTTTGTCGGGTAGCGCCAGAGGTGGTCGTTGGTGAGCGTCGTCCGTCCTGATCTCCGGTTTCACCGCCTTAGACCCCGCCTCTGGAATCTGCTCACCGGGCTTGAGCCGTACGATAAAGGCTCTTACTGGTTGGTCGAAACCCTTCAGTGTTTGCTCACCAAGACTGTCGAAATCGAATGGCAATCGCCTCGGCACCGTCTCCGA
>JAOTYS010000415.1 GCA_029861795.1 Gammaproteobacteria bacterium
CGGCATCTTCATCTGTACTCACGGCTTGTCGACAGTCGGGGCACTGACCGGACACCTCAATGGTCTGGCGGTCCACATTGAATCCTATACGTCCCGCTTTGCGTGTCACTAATTCACTGATGTGTGGGTCGTGAAGTTCCGCTATAGCGTTGCAATCGGCACATATGAGGAACTGACCCATGTGCGGCACTCGAGGCTGGCCGCACCCCACATAAGCGTTCAATGACTCAATACGGTGGATCAGCCCGTTTGCCAGCAAGAAGTCCAAAGCTCGGTACACCGTTGCCGGCGCCGCTTTACTACGTTCGATGCGCAGCCGGTCCAATAGGTCATAAGCCAGGACCGGTTCGTGCTGACCCCAAATCATTTCCAACACACGCCGGCGCAGCGGCGTCAGTCTCAGACTGCGCTCAGCACAAACAGCGGTCGCAGCTCCAATGGCCTCGTCCATGCAGCGTTTGTGATCATGACCGTCGGGCATAAAGCGCAGAAGAGCAGATTCTTCCGACATAGATAAAGACCACCGGTTTTTAGTTTTGTTATGATATAACATTCTATACTACTCACGCCATGAACAAATCATATCCCCGGTCAGCTTACCCCCTGCGATGGCTGACCCTCTGGATCGCGCTAACCTTGCTCTACGCGCCTGCGGTTAGCCATGCCTCCCGCAGTCCCGATGTGGTGGTGTCGATAAAGCCAATCCATTCGTTGCTGGCAGGCGTGATGAAGGGTGTCGGCAAGCCAAAGCTCTTGATCGAAGGCGCAGTGTCGGCTCATGTTTACACGATGACACCGTCGGACGCCCGCAAGCTGAGTGCGGCCGATGTGGTATTTTGGGTGGGCAAACCGTTAGAGCCCTACCTGGAAAAGGCCATACAATCGCTGGCCGCAAACGCCCATATCGTTACACTGCTAGAACAGCGAGAGATTCTGGTAGCAAGCGAGCGCACCGATGGCGACTGGAACCATGATAACCATGAGCCTAGCGATCATCACGCAACTGACCCGCACATCTGGCTGGACCCCACCAACGCCAAACAGATCGTGCGCCTGGCGGTCACCAAGCTAAGCCAACTGGACCCAAACCACGCCAACGTGTACGCCGCCAATGGCGCAGAGCTAGTTTCGCGCTTAGACCATATTGACACGGAAATTGCAGCAAAGTTAGCGCCGATTAATGCAGTGCCCTATATGGTTTTTCATGACGCATATCAGGGTTTCGAAAAGCATTTTGGAACCCATGCTGTGGGATCCATAACTATCAACCCCGAGCGCAAACCGGGTGCTAGGCGATTGGGCGAGATTCGAGCAAGAGTGAGAGATCGAAAAGTGCGCTGCGTGTTCGCCGAGCCGCAGTTCGAACCCACGCTGATTGGTACCATCACACAAGGAACATCGGCCAAGATCGGCACTTTGGATCCCATGGGGGCTGACATCACTGCAGGACCAGAGGCGTATTTTATTCTTATCAATGCAATGGCGGACGCGCTGTTAACTTGTCTATCGGATTAACCATAGGCGCTCGCTCTGACGAGGCACAGCATCACTTGAAATTGTCAGTCAATTCCTTAAGTATCTCTGCCCGATCTGCGTCGAGCCGAGGCGCAGGAGCGCGGTTCGGCGGGTCTGGGAATGCGGAAAACTTAATCGGATTGCCGGCTGCCCGCAACGAGCCGATCTCGCTATCACTGATGTCGATGACCATGTTACGCCCCTGCACCTGCTGATCATTCACCACCTGCTCCACGTTATTGATAGGTCCACAGGGCACTCCGGCCGATTGCAACACCTCAAGCCAATGAGCGGTAGCGTGCTTAGCTAGTGCCGACTCCAACTCATGCTTCAACAGATCTACGTTTTCAACACGCCTGGTGTTACTAGCAAAGCGGTGATTCTTGGCCAACTCAGGCAATCCAATGGCATCGGCCAGTTTCTCAAATAAGTCATCATTTCCGGCGGTGATAATGATAAATCCGTCCCCGGTTTTGTATGCATCGAACGGTGCAATGGACGGGTGTCGGCTACCCAATGGCCCCGGCACATTACCGGTGGCGAAATAGCGCGCAATGGCGTTTTCGAGAATCGCCACCTGACAATCCAGCATACTCACGTCTACCAGCATTCCTTCGCCCCTTAGTTGCCGCGAGTACAGCGCAGCATTGATGCCCACCGCGGTAAACAATGCGGCAGTGATGTCACCTATGGATGTGCCCACCCGGGTAGGAGGCCCCCCTGGATGACCGGTGAGGCTTAGTAGACCGCCCATACCCTGCACCACCATGTCGTACGCCGCGCGGTCTTTATACGGCCCCGACTGCCCGAAACCCGAGGTGGTGGCATAGATCAGATCGGGGTAGCTTGCATGCAACGCGCTCCAGCCGTAGCCAAGCCGATCCATAGTGCCAGGACGATAGTTCTCCACCAAAACATCAGCATCGGTCAACAGACCCTCAAAGGTGCGGCGATCGTGCTCGGCTTTTAAATCCAAGGCGATGCTGTGCTTGCCGCGATTCAGGGATGCGAAGTAGGCGGACTGCCCATTGATGAACGGCCCGAAGTGGCGCGCGTCATCCCCCCTTCCCGGTACTTCAACCTTGATCACACGTGCACCTAGATCGGCCAACACCATGGTGCAATACGGACCTGCAAGGACCCGTGTTAAGTCCACCACCGTGGCGCCTGAAAGAGGTCCAATAGCGCTCATAAATTCGGCTCCAGCATCCAGCGTTTAGCTCGAATCATGCCGGCAGCAGTGACTCCAGTGCGAACAGGTCTTGCAACGATTCGCGACGTCTGACGACATGAAACTGATCGCCATCCACCATTACCTCGGCGGCTCTTGGCCGGGAATTGTAATTGGAACTCATGACTGCGGCGTACGCACCCGCCGAGCGAATCGCAACAAGATCTCCCGGTGCAATGTCTAGTGATCGGTTCTTACCGAGCACGTCCGCAGTCTCGCACACCGGACCAACTACATCATAGGTTCGACTCTGGTTATGCCGACCTTCTCGTACGGTCACAATCTCCTGCCAGGCATCGTACAGCGCAGGGCGGATCAAATCGTTCATGGCTGCATCGATGATAGCAAAGTCGTTTTGCGGACCAGGCTTCAGGTATTCGACACGCGACACCAACACTCCAGCGTTGCCGGAGATGGCGCGCCCAGGCTCTATGATGATCGGTATGCGTTCTCGCTGGTGGGTAAGCCGCGCGAGTATGGCCCGGGCAAAATCCGCCGGCAAAGGCGGTCGCTCATCTCGATAGCGAATGCCTAAACCGCCACCGAGATCGAGATGCTCAATCACGATGCCAAGGGGACTTAACTCATCGATCAAATTCAAGACTCTAGACAGTGCGTCAATATATGGCTCAGTCTGGGTCAATTGTGAGCCAATATGACATGCCACCCCTGCGACCCTAAGATTGCGCATTGCTAGCGCGCGCCGATAACCATGCAAGGCAGAATCTATAGGGATACCAAACTTGGTGTTCTTGAGCCCAGTGGCTATATATGGATGGGTCTTAGCATCAACATCGGGATTTACCCGCAGCGCTATAGGAGCCACACATCCCAGCGACCTCGCTACCGCGTCCACCCGCTCAAGCTCAGTTTCGGATTCAACGTTTATACTGCGTACTCCGACTTCCAAGGCGAGACGTATTTCCCATTCCGCCTTGCCCACACCCGAGAACACAATGCTTTCCGCAGCGCCACCGGCTCCAAGCACGCGCTCCAGCTCGCCGCCCGACACAATATCGAAACCCGACCCAAGACGGGCCAGGACATTGAGGAGTGCTAGGTTAGAGTTGGCCTTGACCGAATAGCAGATTAGATGGGGATAGCTTCCGAAAGCGCTGTCAAAGGCATGCCAGTGACGTTCCACAGTGGCCTTAGAGTAGATATAGCATGGCGTTCCAACCTCTTGCGCGATGACAGCTAAGGGCACTTCTTCGGCGTAGAGCACACCGTCGCGAAAGTTAAAGTGGTCCACGACCTGAGAATCGAGCGTACCGTGGCTAATGCAAATCTCGCATCAATAGATTTCGATGAATGTGACGATGCTCGGTTTAGGAAGCTTCGTCTGCATTCTCCTCCCGATCCTGTTCTTCCGACGACTCCTGCGGCAGATACAATGGCCCTTTCTGTCCGCATCCCGCCAGTAGCGTTGACGAACCCAATACCAACATCAATGAAAAAATGATTCGCGCTAGACCGCCCGACATAATCTACTCCCCTCTGCGTTTCTGCGTTCGCCGTGGGCGCGTAGCATAGCCGCTTTGCGAGCAATATCACAACG
>JAOTYS010000416.1 GCA_029861795.1 Gammaproteobacteria bacterium
TCATGTCTGCTTGGCGCCGCCATGTTCGTCTATGTGTTTACCACACCTCCAGTGGTCACTTGCTTAGAGGAATCGAACAATTTTCGAGTCCAGCTCAAAGAGACGAAGATGACGGCATGAGATCAAGTCTAGGCACGTGCTAGATATGTCTTACTTGCTTTACGCAACATGAAAAAGAAAACATTGGTAGTCATATCTGGTGTACTCGGCACGCTTGGTCGAGCATATTGCACACATTTCATGAAAGACGGTGCTGTGGTTGTATATGGACTGAGCCGCAAAGGGCTTGATCTTGATACTTTTGCCGGGATTCAACCCGAGCTATTTTTACAGCGATGTCATGTACACAAAGAGAATCCGAGAATTATTCGGTAAAAGTGTCAGCATAATAAATACTAAGTGTAGGAACTTGGTGCCAAAAGATCCTGAAGCGGTCGAATCAGGTTAAATCAACACGCCAACCCGACAGGAAGGAATCATGTTCAGCACATCGAGAAAACCACTCATTTTTTGCCATCCTAGTTGCTAGATTCAGTTGTCGCCGACGGCGTTAGCTAGTTCCTACAACGCGCCTACGTATGAATCGATGAATACGTTGATAGGTTGGAGGAGGGACGCAGAATATGCGAAAGAAGATCAGTTTGTCGAAGATTGTCTGCGTTTTAAGGAAGCTGTGTCTCGAGAACAAAGGGGATCTAGCGCCGGTATAGAAGAATGCGGTTGTTGTAGGTATCGGCCATCCAAAGCTTGGCATCGAGGACCTCCACGCCCTCCGGCCGATTGAGTTGATTGGGTCCATCACCCATCTCACCCGTACCAATTTGTCCCACAATACGAAACTCGGGATCGAGGATCACCACCCGGTGAGCGTCCTTATCCGCAACGTACAAGATCCCATCTGCAGCGCGAGCCAAATAGCGAGGGCCTCGAAACTGGTATTCCGTGCCGCCGAAAATACGAACAACGTTTAGCGATGCGTCTAACAAAACGAGCCGGTCATTAGCCGAATCGGCGACGATTATTTCGTCATTCGGCAGGACCAGTACATCATGTGGGCTGCGAAACGGCTCACCTCCCGCCAATTCGACACGCTCGACCGACCGGTCTCCTTCGAAAATTACCAAACCACCCCCTCGGGTATCGGTTACCGCCACGCGTGCGTTGGAGAGCACACCCACGCCTTCTGGGCTTCCTATGCCGCCGCTTAGCGTACCTACGATTCGGCCGGTCAGATTGCTCATTTCATAGATTACGATTCGGTCATGACCACTGTCGGCGACCAGCAACTGGCCTTCCTTGTCGAAGGCGACGTCATGGGGTGCGGTTAGCTCGCCCACACCGATCTCGGCGATAACCTCCAAGCTTTGCGGATCAAGCACGGCCACGCGATTGTTGCCGAGGTCAGCGACGAACAAATGACGGTGATCTGGGGACAAGACGACGTCATGTGGTCGTGAAAACGAGGGATCACTCTTGGCGATGAGTTCCGGTTCGGCGAGCGCTGCCTGTGCAAACGCCGAAAGAAAAAAAATAGCCAGCAAATTGGAGACTAATTTGAACCGTCTTATCCCAACTCGGCGATTTCGCCTGAAGCGCATCTTAATGGACCTCGCCCTCGACTGCCGGCACCCGATCCCCCTTGAGTTCGACTAGAAGAATCATCGCGTTAGGTACATCGACTAGTGCGTATGTGAAACGGGAGCCTTTGATTTGTCGAACTTGTGTGGGTGGCGAATGCTCAAGCTATCACCAATATCCAAGGTGACTTGGACAAATTCGCTTCCTGTGGCCGCATGGCAGGCATTGCAACTCTTGGTGGCCTCCTGTAGCCCCGCGTAGAACGCTTCGCGTTGACCGTGTTCTATCGCTTTTTGGACCTTGAGAAAGGGGCCATTCATAAACCCGTTCAGAAGAATGCCTTTTTCTTCGTCTATAGCTCGAAAGACATTCATCAGTCTCATCATCTCTTGAAGTTCATGTCCCGCTACGGCCCAATCATCGCTGTCGGCGGCTCTGTGCATCACGTGAAAACGCTCGGCAAACTCTGGCATTAAGGATGTAAATGTCGGCTTGGTGGCCTCGAGAGTGGCAACGATGGCGCGGAGCTGCACCACCTCGGCTCTGAGTTCATCTATGGTGGCGTTTTGCATTGAGCCCATCATCTCGCTCGTCGAAGCGGTAGATCCCCCTGTCGCTTGCTCCTGGGTTTCTTCATCGGCGAGTGCGGTGGTAACCGTCAAGGACAGAACAATCGATATTGCGATCCACTGAATTGGTTTCATGATCACCTCCAGCACATATTATGGCGTGAGACAAGCGAGTTAAGCGCACGATACGGTCAATGTCCTAGAACGCGCTTTTTGTCTTTATTTATTTCGCCACGGGCGAAACGTTCCTCGAGAATCCCAATGGCTTTCTTGCGGGTATGACCATCGTTTCGCAATGAGGTGTTTGACAGCCAGCGCACCAGAGCGACAATGGCGAGAATGATCAGGCCCCAGAATAACAACATATGGACTAGGCCGACGCCGATCCAGCCCTAACCATGTCCTCCAAAATCCCACATTGCCAATCTCCAAATTAGTTCAAATACGTATCCTATATTGGTTTCTTTCAGGACACCTGATCCAGATCAACTGCCTCCATCGCAGTAGGAGACAATGCGGAATAAGCATCCACCTTACGCAGTGCCTTAGTGGAAAGCGGGCCCCCGAGCTTTACCACTGTGTTCATGATTTTCATCGTCGTCCTCCCAGGTCGGGCCCGCATCAGCCAATTCCAACAGAAGATCCTTGACCGCACCGGTGAGCCGGGAGCTGAGGTCGATCGCATTGGTTGGATGTTCAATGGTATTGCAAGTCACAATCCGCGCCGCGCCCGCCGCTCGCAGCGCCTCCTCAGCACCGTGGGCGAATACGCCATGAACGCCCACACACACGGGTGCTTGAAGACCAGCATTACGTAGTCGCGTAATCGTTTTTGCCATGGTATGCGTTGTTGAAATAATGTCGTCGACAAGCACGGGTGTGTGCGTGCGCCACTGATCCACCTCGGGGGTGCTCACCTCGACGTCTCGATCTCCACGCCGAACTTTACGCGAGAAATGAAGGGCGCGCCGACCAAGCGAGCGACCTCGCTAACCCACTGCTCGCTTTCCCTGTCCGGTCCAACTATCAAGGCATTGGGAATGTGCTCGCGAATCCAGGTTGCGAGTGCGGGCGCCGCATGGACTACTCGGGTAGGAATAGAATAGAGCTCATCGAGCGAGGCGTAGCGATGTAAGTGGGAGTCCACTGTGACGAGCCCGTCAAAGGCCACGTTGAGATAGCTTGCGAACACTTTTGAGGTGATGGCCTCGCCCGGTTGAAAGCGCGCGTCTTGACGCAGGTAAGCAAGATACGGGACCACCAGCACGACACGCCGAGCGCCCACGTCGCGTGCGGCTTGTGCACAAAACGCGAGCGGCAAACGCAAGCTGTTTGGATGATGTAGCGTAGCCGCCAACACGACGTCTTTTCCGTCGCAGTCGGTGTCCACGCGAACGTATGTTTCTCCGTCGGGGAAATTACGCACAGTCAGCATACCGCGCTCTGCATTCAGGGCCCATGTTAAATGCTCGCCTAGTGCTTCATGGCCTGGTAATGCAAATACTGTGATCGACTTCTCCATGCTCCACTCCGTTACGAAGCAGTGTCTGTATATCAATGTTCTAGCGCTAAGACACTGCTATCACGTCGGCTTGGCGGTCGAGGTAGTTCATCGCATACGCGAGTTCCCCTGCAGACTCCGCATGAATGCTGAGCAGCGTATCGCCGAACGCAATTCGGTCGCCCACTTTGACGTGTAACTCAAGCCCGGCTGCCGCAGACATTGGCGCGCCCGCGAGTTTCGCGACTTTGGCTAGGCGACGGTTGTCGATCGTCATCACATGGCCTGTGCGATCAGCCGGCACATCCCGGCGATGTTTCGCGACAGGCGGTATGCGCATCCCGCCCTGGGCTTCGCAAATGGCTTGAAACTTCTCCCAAGCTTTGCCTTGGATCAGCACGCTCGATGCTTGGGTTTCGCCCTGGTCGCTGTGGACCATATCGGTCAAATCAAGCACGCGGCCTGTGAGCATGACGGCACGCTGTCGCAGGTCGTCTGGCGCGCTGGCGGTGTTGTTAAGGACGGCAAGCACGTCGTGGGCTTCGAGCGCCGGGCCAATACCACGCCCCACGGGCTGGGCACCGCTGGATTGCACGACGGTGACGTGCAATCCAACATGTTCGCCGACGTGGCTTAACAATTCAGACAGATGT
>JAOTYS010000417.1 GCA_029861795.1 Gammaproteobacteria bacterium
AATCAGGGCATAGGCACTGGCAAACAAGAACAAGGCGGCATACCAAAAACGCACTAAGTCGCCCATAAATGCCTGCTCGTAAGAAAAAATAAATCTCGAGATCACGATTTGGAATTCCGCCACCACCACCAGCAACGCCAACCAGATAAAACCAAGAGTTCGCACAAAAAGTGCGATGACGAGAGACAGAGCAATCAGTGGGTAATGGACATAGGCGCCACGATAGCGTGAACGTCCTAACTCCGTGGTTAACTCTGCGCCAATCAGCTGCTGTAGCAATCCCTCCACCCGCAGAAAAGAAATCAGCATGTCGGCAAGCCCCACCAGTACCACCGACCAAAACGCGGCCCGTACGATGTAGGCGGCGAGGGCGGACAGGAGGCTGGCATCCGCGCGCAGCGAGCGCTTACGCGTTACTAAGACAAACATCGCCACCACCCCCAGCGAACCCAGATAACTCAGGAACTGGAGCCAGCCGAGGGCGACTTCTTCGCCGGAGAGCGGGGACTGCAACGGCACGAAGGAGAGCCAACCGTGATGCGCGGAAAGCATTAAGAAACCTGGCCAACCTCGCCAGAATATAAGGTAGTTGTTTAGCAGAAACAGCAGAACAATGACCACCATAGCGCCTGCCAGCATGCGCCACAGCAACACCAAAGGACCGTTTACCTGAGTGGCAGCTTCTTCGCTAGACCCCACGATTGCCGCCGGCGGCGCATTCACCGGCACACTAGTGGTCTCCGCGGTTGTCATCCTCTCTCGCCTTGCTACTTGTTTTTGTATTCACGCCGCCGCAAGGTAGCCCTTGCTTTTGATCACTGTGTCTAGGGGGGTGCCAACAAAGTCGAAGCATCCCAGCCATGCACTCGCATTGTTATGCGTTTATCATATGAAAAGCGGAGCGCAAGGGCTCCGCTTCTCACAACTAAGGTTATGGCGATCCAATCACACGCCAAGGACGCGATTACGCTGGCGGATGTACTCCTGGTCGGAAATATTCATCCAGGCGCCAACTTCTTCACGTGACTTCAAAAAGCTCTCGTGGATACGATTCGCCAGATCATCATGCTGACGCACTTCTTCAAACACCTCATCAGCCGCCTCGCCGAAGCTGTCGTACACATCGTCGTTGAATCGACGCAGCTGAACGCCTTGCTCATTGATCAATTTCGCCAATGATGCACCGTTCTTGGCGTTGTATTCGGCCATCATTATCTCGTCTTCCATCTTTGACGCGGCCTCGATGATCAATTGGTCCGATCTAGACAGGTCCTCCCAGAATTTCTTGTTGATACCGAGCGACAACATGGATGCCGGCTCGTGCATGCCCGGATAATAATAGTACTTGGCGGCTTCATAGAACTTCATGAAACTGTCATTCCAGGGGCCGACCCATTCGGTGGCATCGATGGCACCGGAGACCAGGTTCTCGTAAATCTGACTACCCGGCAAAGACACCGGCGACGCACCCAGCTTGGCCATGACGTCACCGCCCAGACCTGGTATACGCATCTTCAGACCCTTGAGGTCGTCCGCCGAATTGATCTCCTTGCGGAACCAACCGCCCATCTGCACGCCGGTGTTTCCACAGGGCAAACATTTCAATTCAAAATCTGCTGCGAGCTCATCCCATAGCTCCTGGCCGCCGCCCCAGTTGATCCAGGCATTGATCTCGCTATAAACAAAACCAAACGGGACCGCGGTGAAATAGGCCCAGCCCGGATGCTTGCCCTTCCAATAGTAATCCGCGGCGTGATACATCTGGGCGTTGCCGGAAGCCACTTCGTCAAATGAATCAAAGGGCTTGACACGCTCGCCGCCAGCGAAATATTGGACCTCCATGCGACCATCAGTTATGTCGGACAAATTTTGGGCGAAGCGCTGTGCACCGGTACCGAGCCCCGGGAAATCGCGAGGCCAGGTGGTGACCATGACGATTTCAATACGCTTTTGCGCAATCGCTGGGGCTGCAAGAGTAGTTGCCGCGGCCACGCCACCGACACCGGCAGCCCCCTTTTTCAAGAAATCACG
Organism: Gammaproteobacteria bacterium; assembly: GCA_029861795.1. The sequence continues at coordinate 2,032 of JAOTYS010000417.1, forward strand.
TCTTTTCATTTCAATCCTCACTTGGTTATTGCAAATAGTTAGTTCGGTGGTTACACGCTCACAAAGGGTGCGCCCCCCTCAACCTAATCTCTACCGCCGCGTCCCGACACGTCCAGAACACGGGTGAACGCATATAGCGCACACGAGTACTAGGGATTCGACTGCCGGAATATTAGCGCGATCCACCATCAAAGGCGACCGAGCACGCCCAATGGGACGGGGAATCAGTTTTCTCGTGAGCAGTGGGCGCCATCGCGCTGCAGCATTTTTGGATCACCCTTAAGACAGCGGTGCGATCCACAAATTCACTATCCGGATAATTTACCCAAAATGCCTTGTGGTTCCGACCTATCGACCTCAAACACGCGATAATGGGCTTTAGAGTGCGATCGGGTGGTCTTGAATAAACGTGGATGCGGCGAGAATCGGTTGAAAGGGCTGAATGTTCCTCGGTTACGCCTAAGAGGCTGCAACAGGCGCACTGTCCGGCCCGTGGTGGATAACGTTCGTACTTAATGTAGTAGATAAAAAATATCACTTAACCTATTGTTATTGGAGTTTTTTATATATACCAATAAAACCACAGATTGACCATCCACGTGACCGACCCTGCGAACAACCGGCCCTCTATCTGTGCAGTAATCAATTGCCCATGTGGGCTAACCGCTGTTACCTTTTGCCGCTTCGGCACAATCGACAGTAAATGGCTGGCTGGTACCACGCTCTTTAGGGATGAACCAACGATGAAAGCGCCGCCAATCGATCTCAAACTGCTGCGGTCGGCAGCTTACAACGGTTACAACATGCGGTATTCAGTTGAGGTGGATGAGGAACTCACACGTGTGGGTCCGGGCACGCAGTGCGGCGAATACTTACGTCGATTCTGGCATCCCGTTGCCATCAGCAGCGAGCTAACAGACCTCCCCGTAGCCGCACGTGTGCTTGGTGAGGACTTGGTATTGTTCCGAGATCAGCGGGGTCAGGTGGGACTTGTACATAAGCGTTGCCCACATCGTCGTGCGTCGCTGGAATTCGGCACGTGTGCAAAGCAAGGTATCCGTTGCTGTTACCACGGTTGGTTGTTCGATGTCGACGGCACCCTGCTTGAGGCACCCGGTCAACCCAAGGAATTAGCCGAGCGGCTTAAGAAGAGGATTCGTCTCGGCGCTTATCCGGCTCTCGAGTACAAGGGGCTGGTGTTTGCTTATATGGGGCCACCACAGGAGATACCCGACTTTCCCATCTACGATACCTTGGAACTCCCCGACATGGAGATGGTGCCATACAAGGCGCCATTTCGCTGTAACTGGCTGCAAGTACTTGATGCCATTGTGGATCCCATCCACACCAGTTTTTTGCACTCAAATATTAGCCGGACACAGTTCTCGGAAGGCTTCGGCGAAGTGGGGCAAATGGATTTCCTCGAACGAGACGTTTGGCTGCTTGGCGTCAACACCAGAAGGGTAGGTGACAATATCTGGTTTCGAGTAAACGAATTGGTGTTGCCTAATTTCACCCAGGCCGGCGCGGCCTTTGCGACCGATGGCACCGCGAAACGGTACTATGGCCGTAGCGCATTTTCGCGCTGGGTAGTGCCGTTGGATGATGAGAACACCGTCGCTTTTGCTTGGGCAAATTTTGGAAAACGGGGCGACCCACCCGAATGGAATACGCCCGAAGGACCAGAACTCATCGAGCAGGGCGAAGTGTTCGACCGACCCTATGAACAAAGACAACGCTTCCCCGGGGACGCTGAAGCCGTGGAAGGTATGGGGAAAATCACGATCCATGAGAACGAGAATCTAGTAGTGAGCGATAAAGGCATTGCGCTGATGCGCAGACGATTGCGCCAGCAGATTCGAGACGTGGCTAAAGGTCTTAAGCCCTCGATGGTCACTGATCTCAAACCTAACCCTATTCCCACTTACGGAGGTGATTCCGTCATCACCATTCCTGCGAATAGCGATGGCGACGAATCACAGTTCTTGAGTAGGCTTGCGCACGAATTTGTTGAGGCACAGTTCGCGGTGGATGACATGCAAGAGGATGAGCGTGTCGCATTTGTAACAGAGCGGTTGAAACAGATCGAGTCGCGCTGTCACGACAACACATCGGGAGGATAGGTGTGACTCGAGATAAGAAAGTTCGGGTCCATGTCAAAAACAACCACGCCTCGCCCGACACGTTTCCTCCCACCCCAGAAGGGGAGGAGGTCTTCACCATCAACCAGGCACAGTATGACGCCGTGGCAGCAAATTACCCGGATG
>JAOTYS010000055.1 GCA_029861795.1 Gammaproteobacteria bacterium
CTCTTCTCGCTCTGATTTGTTCAGGCGCGTAAGTATCGCAAACGCGGCCGCGACCTTTAGCGCATGCGGATCAAGGTGTACATCTTTAAAGGTGGTCGCTGTTGAAACCAGCTTGTCGTAGATTCGCGCTTCTTCCAAATAAGATAACGTATACGGAATCTGGACGATGACCATACGGTCCAGCAGCGCCTCATTTTCCTTCTCCTGTCGGAACCTATGGAACTCGGCGAGGTTGGTGTGTGCCAGTATGGTTTCATCCAAATAAATAAGCGGAAAGCGCGAAACCTTGACGTTTTTCTCTTGGGTTAGGGTCAATAACAGGTAAAGAAACTCTCTTTTTACCTTCAAGATCTCGATCATTTCGAGCAGCCCGCGACTGGCGGAATACACAGCGCCCGACCAGGACCAAGCGCGAGGATCACCTTCGTCTCCGATTTCCGCGACTTTAGATAGATCGACAGAACCAACCAGGTCGGCGATATCGGCGGTACTCGGGTCATGGGGTGCGTAGGTACCTACACCACACCGACCTGCTTCGGAAATGAATATTCGCTTTACCGGGAATTTCAGGAAGTCCCCCTCAAACTCCTCCTCTAGACGCGTACGACAGTAAGGACAGATCTCGCCCTTGATCTCCACGCCGTAGGTATCACGGAAGTCGGCGCGTAAAGTATGTGGCACGAGGTGCAACGGAGACTCGTGCACTGGACAGCCATCAACGGCATAGAGGGCACCTTCTTCGGTCTGGCTGTATTCCTCTAAGGCACGTTTGAGCAGAATGACTAGAGTGGACTTGCCACCAGAAGGAGGACCTAGCAAGAGCAGTAGGCGCCGGCCGACGTCCGAACCGGCGCTGGCCGCCTTAAAATACTGGACAACCCGGCTCAGGGCTGAATCTATACCGAAGAGCTCATGGGTGAATAATGCATTTGCACCATCTTTGTCTTCCTGTTTGCCTTCTTTGTCGCAGTACCAACGCAACATGTCCCAAACATACTCGTGGCTGCTGCGACTGAGCGACCTGGGCGTGTTAGGCAGAATCTGTTCCACAAATTCGCCAAAATTTCCCGACCAGTGTGCGGCACGATGCTGCTGAGTAAATGCCGTTAGAGATCTTATGAACTCGTCTTGCTGCTGCTCATTTATGCGCTCTTCTGACATGACATCATTCTCCATCAATTAGACAGAACGACGATTTCGGCGATCCAGCGCTCAGCTTTCTATCTCTGTATTTTTTTCTCCTGTTACCAGTTTAGATGTTTTTCCAACCTTAATCGTTCAATATTATAAATTGACACATTTCGGTTGTGGTGTCGATTAAACTTTCTTAACTTTAAGATTGACATTTGTCGTGAACGTTATCCCGGCTCCTTGTCTAATATCTTATATATAAACGCTTTTCAGCATTTAGCTCGTTGTATCAGTTACATCTAGCTATTTGATGCCTAGCGCGTGTGGTCTGAAGAGCCGGAGCAAACCCGCTAGATTGTGTCGTGCCATAGATGGCACGGTGTCTATGTTACTGCTAACGCTCGGCATTCATCGGTGTCAGCGGATGCGGGGGCTGCACTGGCGCGTAACTTCGGTGGTTGACTGATTACTATGGCTCCGCGGGGCTATCGACACCAATGACCGCAGTCGACCGTTGCTGTAGCACCTCGATCAGTGCGGCGCCGACGATAAGTATTGTGCCGATCAGTTCGCGTGCACCAAAGGGCTCTTCCGTGAGCAGCGCAGCCGACGCAATACCAACCACTGCGTCCGCCATTAGCAATAGACCCACCCGACCTGGACTCAAACGAGCCGTACCCCAAAAGACGATCAGCATTGAGGGCACTACCAGCACAGCGGTCATCAGCAACAGCCAAGGCATGACCACTTTGAGCGTCGCCGCTTCGGGGACGCTGCCAACGGATTCAATGGGTAACAACGCCACAGCGGCCACCACTGCACCCACGAAGTAGGCGAAGGTAGATTCGACAAAACCAGTCCCTTGAGTGCCATAAATACGCACCGAACCATAGGCCCAGGTAACCCCCGACATTAGGGCGAGCCAATCCCCAATGTTCTGTGGCCATGGAAATCCGTGTTCGTAACCCAAGATCACTAACAGGCCGGCGACGCCCATCGCAAGTGCAACACCACGCCATTTGGTAATCTTTTCGCCTAGCAACAGACAGCCCAGCAACGTGCCCCAAATGGGCGTGAGATAAAACAGCAACAACGCCCTCACTACTTCAGTGAGCACTAATGCAGTGGCGTAGAGACTGAACGCTGAGCCGGTCAGCATCCCGGTGATCAACATGGAGAAGCCGCCTTCCACGAACCGCTGCCACCGAATGACCACAGCGGGGAGAAAAATAACGATGGCGGTCACATAAATGGCAATCGCGGTCCACGCGGGCTGTAGGCCAGCCTCATTAAAACCGCGCATCGGTAGCCAGAACAACCCCCAGGCCGCACCAGCAATTGCGACCCCGAGGCTGGGAAGCAGATCCTCGCGGCGTCTGGTTACCACAATTTCTTACAGCGCAGGCCGGCCACAAAGAATCGTTATTCGAATTATCTCAAACGCAGCCCGGATGTTATGGCTAAGCCTCCGGGTTTGATGTCTCCGGCACATGCTGATCCAGATAATCTCGCATCTGCTTCAGTGCCTGCTGACGGCTGAATGCTTCGTCTTTAAGACCTCGACGTAGCCAAAAACCATCGATGAGAACACTGATTGTTCCGGCGACGGCAATCGCCTTTTCTAGAGGCAATAGTTGACGAAGGCAATGCATTAGGTTGGAGTGCATACGGCGCTGCAGTACTCGCTGGATGCGGGCGAATTGAGGATTGACTGGCACTTCTGCGCAAAACGACAGCCATGCGTGAGCGATCTCTGGGGTAAAAGTATCCGGTGCGAAGTTACCTTCGATGATTGCGTATAGCCGCTCGCGAGGTGTGGTGGCTTTGCGCAGCAATGCGATGACTTCCTTGCTTAGCTTGGCGCCGGTGCGTCGCATGGTTGCCTCTAGCAACTCCGCCTTGTTCTTGAAATAGTGATGAACAATACCCGGTGACATTCCGGCCTGGGCACCCACCCGAGCGATGGTAGTGCCGCGCAAGCCGTGCTGTTGCAGCGTAAGAAATGCGGCTTCGGTCAAATCTTGGCGGCGAATATCTCCGATTCTTGTAGGCACTGCGTTCCTATCTCCAGGGATTTAACGCAATGTATCAGGTTCACCTATGAATTTGAACAAGGGATAAATAAATTGGTTGACTGACCAATAATAGATAATCATAATCATCTTGCGAGTCTGTGGGCGGAATTGTTTTTGGCTTTGTTCACCTCCCACAATATCCCTATTGCCGTAACGGAGCGATGGTCATGACAACACAATCCTCTGCACTACCCAGCCAAACAGAGTTACCTGTAGATGCCGATCCGGCCAGGGCCTATACCTTGCCGGCGCGCTATTATCTCGATGCGGACATCTACCAGCGGGAGAAGCAGGCGATTTTCTACCGTAACTGGCACTACATCAGCCATGTGTCTGCGCTTAAAAAGGTGGGCGACTACGCTACCTTGAAAATCGCTGACGAGAATGTGTTTGTGATCCGCAGCGCAGATGGCGAGCTTAGAGGTTTTTATAATATCTGCCGCCATCGCGCCCATGAATTACTGCAAGGAAGCGGTAATGTTGAGACGATCGTATGCCCCTATCATGCGTGGTCCTATCATACCGATGGTCAACTTCGTTTCGCCCGCCATTCGGATCAAGTCAAGAATTTTAATAGGGATGAGTTCTGTCTGCGATCCGTCGCAGTAGAAGTATTCTGCGAAATGGTGTTCGTCAACCTCGATCCTGCGGCTCAATCGCTGAGCACTTTGGTCCCCGATCTGGAACAGGACTTACGTCAGCATATTCCTTGGCTTGACCAAGTGAGGCCGGTCGAAACCATTGCATTCGGCGGTTTTCAGATCGAGGCAGGTTGGAAGGTGGTGGTCGACAATTTCGTAGAATGCTACCACTGCTCCAAGGCACACCCGGCGTTTGCAGATATGATCGAGATGTCGACCTACCGCATGGACACATTCGGTCTATGGTCGCGGCAGTTGGGTCCGGACACCAGAGCACAGAACAACGCCTACGATTTCGATGCTAACACGCCGGCGCGCTCCGCATTGTTTTGGTATTTGTGGCCAACCACGACTATCAATGTATTGCCGGGCAAGCCGTCGATAGTAGTGATGTCGGTATTGCCGACGGGGCTCGAGACCTCCTCCTTTATCGGTCACCGATATGCCTTAGACGATAGCGATGACGTAGCGCGCATGGACTATCTCAATAACATATTAGGCATGGAGGATAAGGGACTGTGTGAATCGGTCCAACGAGGACTTAAGTCGCAATCTTATGATCAAGGTCGCTTTATGGTAGACCGTGACCGAGGTGGTACCGCAGAGCATGCGGTACATCACTTTCATCGCCTAGTCTTGCAGGCGCTTGAGGAATAAGGAGGTGCGGCTAACAAGCCCTATTCTCGGGGTAACTACCCGATCCAGCCCAGGAACCCAGCAAGCACAAACTCCGAATTGTCGGTTCAGATCACGTCGGTAACCGCCTAACAGTGGCTTCCGTGACGATCCGTTTCTATGGCCTATACTAGTTGAATCATGCGATCGACGTAGCCTGTTCAGGCCGCTCGGATTCTGTTTTCTCCCGGGCACACTAGATGCATTCACGGAGGCGTTTGTGCAGTTCAAAGATTATCTGAAGGTCGTGGTTTTGAAAGACGCATCGGACTTGTATCTCTCCACCGGCGCTCCCCCGAGCGTAAAGATTCAAGGTCGACTGCTACCCATTGAAAAAGAAGCTTTTAAGCCTGGTCAGGTCAGGGACATCGCATATGCGGTCATGGATGCGGAGCAACGGGCGGAGTTTGAGAGTAAGCCGGAAATGAACCTTGCTATCTCGGAACCAGGCGTCGGCCGATTCCGCGTGAACATCTTTAAGCAGCGTAACGAGTTCGCCATGGTGGTGCGTAACATCAAGATAGATATACCTGATACCGTATCTCTGGGGCTGCCGGATATCCTAAAAAAAGTAATCATGACGAAGCGAGGATTGATCTTGTTCGTGGGGGCGACGGGGTCCGGTAAGTCAACATCATTGGCTTCATTGATAGACTACCGTAATACACACAGTGCCGGACACATCATAACCATCGAAGATCCCATCGAGTTTGTGCACCCCCATAAGAAGTCCATCGTGAACCAACGCGAAGTGGGAATGGATACCGACTGCTATGAGGACGCTCTTAAGAACACGCTGAGGCAAGCACCAGATGTCATTCTCATCGGTGAGATTCGGGATCGAGAGACGATGGAGCATGCCATTGCGTTTGCAGAAACTGGGCATCTGGCGATTTCTACGCTGCACAGCAACAATGCTAACCAGGCGTTGGATCGAATCATCAACTTCTTCCCCGCGGATCGCCGCCATCAACTGCTGGTGGACTTGTCGCTTAATCTACAGGCTTTCGTATCCCAGCGGTTGGTTGCGACACAAGACGGTAAGCGTACTGCAGCCATTGAAGTCTTGCTGGGCACGCCACGGGTGCGCGATCTGGTTCGCAGGGGCGAGATATCGGAAATCAGAGAGGTGATGGACAAATCTGAGAACCTGGGCATGCAGACCTTTGATAGCGCAGTATTCAATCTTTATAAGGCCGGTCACATCTCGTTGGACGAGGCGATGCGAAACGCTGATTCGCAGAACAACCTCAGAGTAAAAGTGGGAATGTTGGAAGGTGAAGCAGCGGCCGAAAAGTCGGCTTTGGGTGGACTGGCGATACTGGGCGAAAAGGAATCGAATCCTGATGGCCCCGCAGATTTTTCCAGGCCAGAGGAAGAGCCAAGCACCGCGGCATAGCGGACCACAACTCGCCGTCTGCTGATTTGAACGGCTACCAAGTATATTGGTTGACCGTCCAATCGCCAGTGTTCATAATCCTGTTATTCCCTTCACCCCAGGGTGCGATCATTTCCCGTGGGAGGTAACACATGACCGTAAGCATGCACATGCCTGCATCTGAAGATCGGTTCAGTGCAAATCCAGAACTGTCGTACACGTTGCCCTCGTACTACTACTACGATGCGGACATCTTCGAGCAAGAGAAAACTCGGATTTTTCAGCAGACTTGGCAGTATGTAGGGCACAGCGAGCGGGTTTCCACACGTGGTGATTATTTTACCTGTGAGGTCCATGGCGAAAGCATCTTCGTCATGCGTGGCACAGATGGAACACTTAGGGCGTTTTACAACGTGTGCTCTCATCGAGCCCATCAGTTGCTCTCTGGGTCGGGTAACACATCCACAATCGTCTGTCCTTATCATGCATGGTCATATGAATTGGACGGGCGGCTGCGGTATGCCCGTAATAGCGAATCGGTTGCAGGGTTTAACTCCGCTGAATTTTGCCTGAAGGAAGTTCAAGTAGAAGTGTTTCTGAATTTTGTGTTTGTCAATTTGGACCTCAATGGACCCTCGTTAAAAGACCAAACCGGTACTCTGGAGGATGAGATACGTAGTTTCTCACCGCGTCTAGATGAGCTTACGCTGGCCCATCGCCGTAGCTATGAGATCAAGGCCAACTGGAAAAACATCATGGAGAACTACTCGGAATGTTACCACTGTCCCATGAGCCATCCGAGTTTCGCCAATGGCGTGGTGGATATGCAGTCTTACCGCATCACATTGAATGATATTCATCATAGCCACAAGAGCCGTAGCAAACCCCCCCAAGACCGTGCCTACAAGTTCAACGGAGATGTGACGGCACATGCTCAGGAGTTTGGTGGTTGGTTCATCTGGCCCAACCTTGCAATAGAGGTATATCCCGGCGGAAATCTTAATGTGTTCCATGTGATGCCGGTGGCACCGGAAGTATCGCTGCAACATATTGAGTGGTACTTCCTGGACAACACCCCCACGCAGGAGGAGACAGAGATCGTCCAGTTTTTGCACGACACCGTGCGGCTTGAAGATGTAGAGTTATGTGAGAGCGTGCAGCGAGGTTTGCGCAGCCGGGGTTATCACCAAGGCCGCTTAGTGGTGGATCCCGAACGCACAGATGCTAGTGAGCATGCCGTGCATCACTTCCAGAGCTTGGTTAGGTCGGCTTTAGCACACCAGTGACTTGAAGTACGGTCGCGCTCGGATAGTGGGTTAGGTCCGTTGGCTGGGTAGCCAGTCGATGATTTGTTCAACCACCCAGGAAGCGTCATCAATAGGCAGCTCGTGTCCCGCCTCGCGATGAACTCGGATCTCTAGTCGCAGCGATTCGGCTAGCTGTTGAGAGCACGAAGGGTGAACCAATCGGTCTTGTTCGGAGCACAGCACCAGTGTGGGCCGCTGCGGGGCCTCGCTAACCGAGCGATACTTGGCAGCGGCGAATAGCTGACGGGTGGCATTGATGTTTGAGATGGGTTTGTCATACTGATATTGAGCCCATCGAGCGACCAAGCCTTTCTTGTCAGGATATAGCCGACATACCAGATCAAATATCACGGCCTCTCTCTGCGGGACGGTCCTACGCCAGACGATCTCACGCAGTTGTGTCCAATAGTTCTCATAGCGAAGGCGTCGGTAAAACGGACAAAAGGGTCTGGCGCTGGTGTTGATAAGGACGGTGGCCTGTATCTCATCGGGAAAGCGTTGTACCCAGTCCAACGCGACCATGCCGCCCATGGAAAGTCCGATGACATAATAGGGTGGGGGGATATCCTGTCGATTCAAGGAGTCACGATAAAAAGCAAGCATGCCGTATATGCTGGTGGGGCTTTTTCCCCTAAAAAGAGAGCCAGTGCCGGGAAGGTCGGGGGTGATGACGAATGAATCGGGAAAATGTTTTTGCAGCAGGTGCGGGAAGGGTTGCCAGTGCCGGCTGTCACGAGACAAGCCCATAATGAGAATCCAAGTAGACATGGCAGTATTCTAAGAAAACATGCTGAATCGAATCATACAATTGATTTTGCTAGTGCTGGTATCAGTATTGGTGTGCGTGAACGCCGTAGGCAATTCTGACAACGAGTCCATCGAACAGAAAGTTGAGAGGATTTCCAGCAAGGTGGCGGAATTGCGAAATCTGCAGTTTAAACACCCGGTCTCCGCGAGCATTCAAACTCAGGATGAGTTTGTGCACTTCGCCCGCCGTGAAATCGAGAGTACATACGGTCTCGAGGCATTGCACGCTATGTCTCAAGCGTACCAGCTCCTGGGTTTGTTGGATCCGGGAGTGGACCTGCTGAGCGCATATTTGAACGCCATGCGCGGCTTAATCGGCGGATTTTATAGCTCACAAGGGCGCACACTGTATGTCATGAGCGGGTTTGAGCACGGTGGCATGACAGATGTCATTCTCGCGCATGAGTTGACCCATGCGCTTGATGATCAGCATTTTGATTTAGAACGCATGCGGCAACAGGTGTTGACTCACTCCGACAGAGAGTTCGCTTTCTCTTCGGCGGTGGAGGGCAGCGCCATGGTGGTGATGAACAGCTATGTCATATCCGGGTTGCTCGAGGGTTTTTTGCAAATCGATCCCAGTGCTGCCATGAATATGATGACCGGTCAGCTAGACGTGCTGCGTGATGTGCCTCCATTCATAGCGATATCCTTGATGTTGCCCTATAGCGAGGGTGCGAGCTTTCTAACTAGGGATGCACAGTCTGTGATGTCGGGAACGCTTGATACGCAACCCATTGATCAGGCACTAAGGGAATTGCCTCACTCTAGCGAACAGATTCTCCACCCAGAAAAATATTGGGATCCAGTATTGCGCGATGAACCGGTGGAGATTGATCTGCCCGATTTCGCATCTTCACTAGGTTCGGGCTGGAGTTTGGTGGAGAGTAACACCTTGGGTGAGTTAGGCGTTTTTCTGCTAGTCCAGGTGGGTGTCCTCAACGTAGAGCAGATGATCACCGCGCAGGGCCAGTGGACAAATCAAGCCGCCACTGGTTGGGGAGGGGACAGATATCAGCTCTATGCGGGGCCAGACGGTGAGTTGTTAATGGTGTGGTTCAGTCGGTGGGACAGCGCGCAGGATCGGGACGAGTTAGTGCAAGCGCTACAAGAGGTGGCTAAACCGACTATGGCTGCGCTGCGCAGAGTGGATCAACATGAGGACACTGGGGTCGTAGTTTACCTGGCAAATTCAGAGGCCATCGGCGCGGTCGACCGCTTGAGTGAGGCGTTCTTGGAATCCCAACGCTAGTTCGGTGACCTCAGCGAACGCGCTACTCACCAATTATTGCGCAGCTCCCGCAGTTTCAAGAACACAATCTTCGGATCTGGGTCTTCGGGTAGATCTGGAAACGCCTGACGCAATTTCGCGATGACAGTCGAGCTGTGCAGCCGAAAGAAAGTGTTGATCTCTTTTTCCAACGCCATGGTGGACACTAACGCCCGATTGGTGTCTTGATCCTTCACCGCTTCGAGCAGGCTTTTAGCGGCTAAATTGTCGGGTTCACGGTCGAGGGTAAAACTCAGGTTGTTGCCGATGTAGTCGTGCCCTGGATAGATCAATGTGGCGTCCGGCAGCGTTGTGAGTTGCTTAACGAATGTCTGGTATAGCTCGTTTGGGTGACCACCGTTGTGACAATTGCCTGCACCGGCATTGAATAAGGTATCTCCGCAGAACAGGGCAGGGGTGTCCGTGTGCGAAAGCAGGCACACGTGACACATGGTGTGCCCGGGGGTGTCCAATGCCTCGAATTCCACAGTTTTGCCAACTCTGACGACATCTCCGGCATCGAGCCCACAGTCGACACCGGGAATACGCGAGAGCGCATTCTTATGGGCTAGCAGTCTCGCACCAGTGGCATCAATCATGGCGCGATTGCCTCCGGTGTGGTCGCCATGCTCGTGTGTGTTGAGTATCTGTGTTATTTCCCAGCCTTTGTCTTTGGCTGTCGCTAAGCATTTTTTGTGGTCCAAGGGATCGACTGCCAAAGCTTCGCCGGTCTCATCACATGCGATCAGATAATTGAAGTTTCGATAGGCGTTTCCGGTCCAGATTTGCTCGACGATCATATCCAGTTACTCACTCAATCATTGGCGAAAGGTTAGTGACTATGTTACCGCATGGTTGCGGCTGGTGCAGTGGGAACTCAGTCCGCGGCGTTTAGGCGATCAAAGCCGGCCTCCAGATCTGCGATCAAATCGGCTGGATCTTCAAGTCCTGCGTGGATCCGCAGTAGCTGACCACCTGGCTCCCAGGTGGTCGCGGTGCGTATGCGTTCCGGATAAACCGGAATCATTAGGCTCTCGAATCCGCCCCAGCTAAAGCCCATGCCAAAAAGCTCCATGTGGTCCAGCATGACGGCCAATGCGTTTCTGGAGACAGGTTCTAGCACTACACCGAAAAGTCCACAGGCACCGGTAAAATCTCGTTTCCACAGACGGTGACCCGGGTCTTCTGGCAGTGCGGGGTGAATGATTCTTAGCACTTCGGGGCGCTGTTTAAGCCACCGTGTCAGTTCCAGCCCATTGCTCTGGTGCTGCTGCAGGCGCACCGAAAGGCTCCGTAATCCGCGCAGCGCCAAATATGCATCGTCCGGACCTGCAGTCTGGCCACACCTGATCGCCACGTTTTTGAGGGTCTGATAGTACTCAGTGGTGGTGACCGCTAGACCGAGCATTGCATCGGCATGACCGACAATATACTTGGTGGCGGCGTGGATCGAGATGTCGACGCCGTGGGCAAATGCCTTGAAGTGCAGTGGTGTGCCCCAGGTATTGTCCATCATTACCGCGAGACCTTGTTGTTTCGCTGCGGCGGCGATAGCTGGAACGTCTTGCACTTCAAAAGTGAGGGATCCTGGTGATTCCAAATACACCAACCGGGTGTTGGCGCGTATCAGTTTGGAAATGTCGGCACCGATCAGCGGATCATAATAGGTTGTCTCCACGCCAAGTCGACCGAGTACTTCGGTGCAGAACGCTCGGGTGGGGAGATACACACTGTCGGATACTAAGATGTGATCACCCGCTTTCACCAACGCCGTCAAAGTCGTGGCAATGGCGGCGAGCCCCGAGGGAAAGCTGACGGCGGCGTATCCCTGCTCTAAGTCGGCCACCGCCTGTTCCAGCGCGTACAGAGTCGGTGTACCGAAGCGTCCGTAATGTACATGTCCTGGTTGGAAGCGTTTTTCGTAGGAGGCCTCCAACGCCTCTAAGTTAGGAAAGAGCACTGTTGAGGCATGATATACCGGCGGATTGACCAGTCCGCTGTGCCGATCGGGCTCTCGCCCAAGGTGAATCGTGTCGGTGACGTCCCGGTGTCGGCGCTTGTTCATTACATTGGTCTCTGCAGTATCGGTCAGGATTGGTGCAGCTCTTGCAGGGTGAGATCCCCTATCTGGACATCGGCGAGTCTTGACTTCGCGGTTTCCCTGATGTGTCGGCCGATCTCTGGATTCATATCGACCAGATGGTTGAAGTCTGTTGCCTCCAGAATCATCAAATGGCACTTCGTCGTTGCGGTAATAGTCGCCCTGCGTGGGTTGTGATGTAACAATGCGATCTCGCCAAAGAAATCGCCATCAGTGAGGCGAACGGGTTGCGAGTGCTTCGGAAATTGGACCGCCACTTCTCCGCTCACGATGAAGTACATACATTCACCGATCTCACCGCGTCTGGCGATCACCGTGCCCGCCTCCACTGTCCGCGAATGCAAAAGCCTAGCGATATTGATTAGATCGGGGGGGGACAGTTCGGCAAACAACGGTACTTTGGACACCATCTCCCAGGTCACCACAAAGTCGCGTCGGTGAATTTCCTGGGCGAAGCCGGTGGCGATGATGCCGATGGGTAAGGCGAACAGGCCTAATCCAAAAATCATAAACACGGAGCCGATGATTCTGCCGAGTGTCGTCACCGGCACGACATCGCCATAACCTACGGTGGTTAGGGTGGTCACCGCCCACCAAGTAGCCTGCGGAATGTTGCCGAAATGCTCGGGCTGAGCGTGACGTTCTGCGAGATAAGCCAGCGAGGCGGCGAGTAATAATAGACCTATCATGACAATGAGCGCGGCAAAAATTGCACGGCGCTCCGCTCGTAACACCCTGGCGATAGTTGTCAGCGCTGGGGAATAGCGTGCTAGCTTGAGTAGCCGGATCAAACGGAATATTCGTAAAAAGCGCAGATCTGCCGGCACAATAAAGGCCAGATAAAAAGGCAATATCGCCAGCAGATCGATGATTGCAAATGGGGTTAGGGCGTACTTCAGCCTGGCTTTGAGCGGACTTGTTTGTTTCCACAACGGACTTTCGGTGCATACCCACAGGCGAATCGCATATTCGATTGTAAACACGGCAACCGAGAAGATTTCGAACGCGATGAAATACACACCGTAACGCTGCCTTAGTGGCTCCACTGTTTCTGCTGCCACCGCAATCACGTTGAGTATGATTAAGATGCACATCAGCCACTCGAAGTATCTGGCCAGAGGACGTGTGGATTTGCCCGACTCCAGGTCTTGGTAGAGTTGTGCTTTGAGCGAATGATTCATGTGGCAAGACTACTTTTAATCTAAAATCTCCACGTCGTCACCGACATGCACCACGCCCTGACCGCGCGGAATCAGATTTTGTCCGAAGAAGACACCTCCTTCGGGGCCACGACGATAAGTCCCTAGGGTCCGAAGTGGTTCAAGTTCGGGGTGGCGTTCACCGCTGTCTGGGTCAACGGTAGTCAATACACATCGGGAGCACGCCTTCGCCCCTTCAAATTCGACCTCGCCTATGCGCAACCGTCGCCAGTTGTCTTCGGCATAGGCGTCGCATCCATCAACCACAAGATTGGGACGAAATCGCTGCATGGAAACGGGCTGAGACAGGTGGGTATTGAGGTCGTGTAGCGAGAGTGTGGAGATCAATAACAGCGGGAAACCATCCGCAAAGCTCACAATATCGCCAGCCCGAGAATAGTTCGGATCGACCCGACGAATAGAGGAGTCAGTCATGTGAACTAAGTGGCACGGTCGTCCGAGATAGGCGGAGAACCAACTATCCGCGGCGTCGCTGACCTTGACTCCACTACAGACATCACCCCATACCTCTACCTCACAATGTCCATGTCCGTTTGCTTTATGGGGGATTGTTACGGTACTAGCGTTTGGGCCGGATACCACCAGCCCTTCCGGTCGCAACGTAGTGGTGACCAACACCAGCGTTGGACATTCCCTAGCGGTGATGAACCTCCATTCATGGTCTACTAGCATCCAACGTCGGTCGTGTTCTAATCCTCTCGGCAACACTTGGCTGTGTTCCAGTTTAATCCCAGCCGTGGATTTGATCGGGTAGATGTTGATCTGGGTGAGCTGCATCACGCGGAATAGGTCATGGGAATCACGAGGCATGCTATTCTAGCAGCATGCCGGGAGCGCGGGCTTGAATGACATGGGTGAGCGTGGCGGCGGCCTTCAAGAGTTCCCCCACGGGCTTGGTGACGACGAGCGCGGCGAGCTGATCTATGGTGGGGCGATTTTGGTGTTCAAGCAGGTGCCCGCGCTGACCCGCTTGGTTCGCCTCTGCCGTCAGATGCTCACAGACACCTTTCCAGGCGCAGCCCCAGTCCATGCCCAGACTGTATTCCCAGTGGATAGATATATCCCACTGGTGGATGATCTGCAGCAGAGGTTTAACAGGGATCCTGAGGTGAAAACCTTGTTGTGCGAAGCCCTGGAGCACGTCGGTGTTGTATGCAGTAGGACCTATTGGGACAGAATTCACCTTCGCGTAGTGCCCTACGGCGGTACGCACTCGGGCTATCAGACCCGAACGCTGCACCACCACCGTGATACTTGGGCATCAAACGTCTATCAACAAGTGAATTGGTGGACACCGGTGTATACGCTCACGGCTGAGCGGACCATTGCTTTGTATCCGCGATATTGGTCGACCGCTATCGAAAACTCCAGTGCGAGTTGGGACCTGACGGAGCTACGTCGTGCAAAGCAGGCCGCGGCAGCAAAGCATCTCTCGGGCTTTGACTATCCGGTGGTAGCGCGACCCCTGGAACCCGTTGATACATCGGATGAGCTTCCGGTGGTGATCCAACCAGGGGATTTGCTTGGCTTCTCCGCGGCGCATCTACATGCCACCGTACCCAACACTACAGACGTTGCGAGGTTTAGCATCGAATTCCGAACGGTATCTGTGGAAGACTTCCTGTGGGGGCGTGGGGCGCCGAATGTGGATGGCAGGGCACCCTACGTTGCAAGCAGTTGGTTTCGACACATGCTTACAGGATCGGGATTAGATAGGCATCCTGTTGGCTCGGCCGCGTCTGCGTTATAGTTCGAAGCGATCCCTAGGAGATTGCATATGGCCACACAACCTGCCCATCAACCAAAGCAACATCCGCAGATCGTGGATGAGATCCGAGCAGTGATCGGAGATCGGCTGTCTACTTCCCAATCGGTCAGGGAACGGCATGGAAAAGATGAGTCATACCATGCCTCAGTACCGCCCGATGCGGTGGCCGTTGCCCACTCTGATGATGAGGTTGCCGCGATCGTCAAGATCTGCGCGCGGCACAAGACACCGGTCATTCCTTTTGGAACTGGTACCTCGCTAGAAGGGCACGTGGCCGCCTTGCATGGTGGAGTATGCATTGACGTTAGCGAGATGAATGAGGTTGTGCAGGTCAATGCTGAAGATCTCGATGTGACCGTGCAACCTGGTGTGACTCGAAAACAGTTAAACAATTACCTTCGAGATCTTGGTTTGTTCTTTCCCATCGATCCAGGCGCTGATGCATCATTGGGTGGGATGACTGCGACTCGTGCTTCGGGCACCAACGCAGTGCGCTATGGGACCATGCGTGAAAACGTGCTGAGTTTGAGTGTAGTACTAGCGGATGGGCGTATCATTAAAACCTCAAAGCGGGCGCGCAAGTCCGCGGCTGGTTACGACTTAACCCGTCTATTTGTTGGCTCCGAAGGGACCCTCGGAGTAATCACTGAGATTACCCTCAAGTTGTACGGCATCCCCGAGGCAATCTCTGCTGCGGTGTGTTCGTTTGCTACGCTGGAAGATGCGGTTAACACTACCATTGCAACGATTCAGTCTGGTATTCCAGTGGCGCGGATCGAGTTGTTAGATGATGTGCAAATGGATGCGATCAACAAATATTCTTGTCTGCAGTATCCAGTTGCTTCCACATTGTTTCTTGAGTTCCACGGCAGCGATGCAAGTGTTGCGGAGCAAGCCGAGGCGGTGCAGGCTATTGCAGCGGATTTTGGCGGCGGCGATTTTCAGTGGGCTACCAGACCTGAACAACGCAGCAAACTGTGGCAAGCCAGACATGACGCCGCATACGCCTGTAAAGCGCTGCGCCCAGGATGCGAAATTTGGGCTACGGACGTGTGTGTGCCTATCTCCCGACTCGCAGAATGTATCACCGAGACCCGAAGAGACATTGAAGAATCTAAGCTAATCGCACCTATTGTTGGCCATGTTGGGGACGGAAATTTTCATTTAGTGTTTGTGGTTGACCAGAGCGACGTCGATGAGTGTGAACGTGCCCTCGCGGTTAATGAACGGATGGTGATGCGTGCTTTGGCCATGGATGGAACTTGCACCGGTGAGCATGGTATCGGCTATGGCAAAATGGATTTCTTGGTCGCCGAACACGGTGAAGGAGTGAGTGTGATGAGAGATATCAAGCGGGCGCTGGACCCTGATAACATAATGAACCCCGGCAAGATCATCCGTATCTAGGCGTTTCTGCAAGTTTCTGACTATTCATCTAGCGGCTAGCGTGGTTGCATGCGACCGACTTTGGGCAGC
>JAOTYS010000418.1 GCA_029861795.1 Gammaproteobacteria bacterium
CCGGATCAGTGAACAACGTAACAATACCCACACCGATCAGTACCGTCGCGGCCAGCGCCAGCGGCACAAATCCGCGTGTGAAAGAGTAGCTCTGGAGCAGGGCCGGCCTGGAACGCACCGCCTTGTGGGATTCCGCCAAGATTTTTGCCTCCAGATCGGGCGGGCAGTTGTCCTCTCTGGATTCCTCATATACTTTAGCCAACGGCGACTGGCCATCTAGCAACTCATCAACGAGTCGATCTTCGTCTGTACTCATATCCAGCCCCGCATCCCGCGCCTTAGTGCCACCAAAGCGTAGCGCAACCGACTTTTGACAGTCTCACGGTTGACACCCGTCGTCTCAGCAATCTCCTCCAGGCTCATTCCGCTCTCCTGCTGCATTAAAAACGCTTCCCGCTGCGGCACAGGTAGTTTCTCGATCAATTCCAATAACCGCGATACGCGCTGGCGCATGTCCGCCTTTATGTCTGTCGGTTGTGTCTCCTCGTCTGGAACCATCTCTGGATCGACCGATGCGTCATCATTAAACATTTGTGCCGTCTTGCTCGACATGCTTCGATAATGATCGATTAACCGATTGTGTGCCAACGTGTACAGATAAGTAGTAAATTTTGCTCTTGCGTCGTAGCGTTGACGATTCCGGATCACGTTCATCCACAAATCCTGAAACAACTCCTCCGCCACTGCCTGATTCCCACACTGACGGGAGAAATAACGGTGAAGCGGTGCTTTGTGACGCTTGAACAGCACATCGAAGGCCCCGGCGTCGCCTCCACCGTAGCGCAGCATCAGTGCCTCATCCGAGACGCCCTCAGTCATTAGCTATAAACGTAGCTGACGAGATTGTGGGGCTAGATTATTCCCAGACCGCATCGACAAACAAGACTTGGTGTAGGGATCGGTGGGGTGGGATGCACCTATGATTTGGACAGTCGGTGTGTCGCCTCATTTTGTTCTCACTATTTAGCAGTAATTACCGCACCCAAAAAAATAATTAACCCCGATTCTGAGAGCTCAACGATTATAAATCACGAGTAATTTGTGAAATCGTAATCTGACCGTAGACACCAACTCACTAAGCCACCCAATAAGAGGAATACATCATGAAGAAACTTCTAACACCGATAGCCTTAAGTCTGATACTCGGTGCCGGAATTGCTCAAGCGGGTGTTGCTCCCACCATGGGCTCCGAGGACGAATCAACAAAGATGATTAATCACATTGAGCCTGAAAATGAGCCAGCCATCAGTGCCTTGACCGTCTCCCAGGTATACGTCAAGGGTTATTTCCGAAGCAATGGAACTTATGTGCGTCCCCATTACCGGACCCGCCCAGATGGCGTTTGCTGGAATAACTATTCTGGATGCTAAGATTTGTTGCCGGTGGCTTTCGTTGGAGGGTCACCGGCTATCTTTCACCTCCAAGATCGGACCCCGAACGAGGTCTATAAAGGCATCGAACCGCTCGCACCGGCAGCTTAAATTGTAATGCTGGCTTCCACTATCAAAACCGCCGCCAGCCTGTCCAAATACGGGGAGCTCGGGGGAGGTAGATTCCTATCCAGTCTTCAGGTCTCCAGTAATCCCACTCGCCCCGCCTCCAGGGGAGACCTGTCAACGAGTCACGGCAATATGGAAGTGACCACGAGTCTGCCCGTGATGCAACATGCTCCCTTACGATCTGCCATATTGTAGTCTGTATAAGCATATGCTAATTAACGGACCTTAATGAGAGAGGTGCTCAGGCGGGCCGTTCAATGTTCGCCTTGGAAGTCTGTAACGCTAACTGGGGTCGAAAGTTATGAATTTTGAGGATATTCAATGCCAACGCCTGGCGGATCGGATACGTGAGAGATTATCGGAAAAGCGTGTCGGCAAGTCCGCCGACGGCAAGAAATTGCTTCTGGACGTTAAAGCCGACCCCGAAACGTTGGCGCAGGTCGTTCTTGAACATGCCAGGCCGATGCGGAAAGCCATAACAGTTGTTTTCAGCATTGCCGAGCAGGTGCACGAACTCTATCGGGCATCGATTAACGCTAAAAAACTCTCGTTTGCTAGTGGAGAGCAGGCGAACACAGGTGCATGGTTGCTTGGTCGCTTACTAGACGGTGACCTTTACGACCTAAAACGTTTGGGTGACGACGGTTACTATACCCTTGTCCCCCAAGATTGGGAGTCCGTCAAGGATATTCCGACAACCTATACGAGTTTCAAACCCTTCCAGCCCTGGTCGTCACCCCGAGATGAGAAACGGCGCGCCCTTGTCAAATCGTTTGTTTGGCAACCGCCGGCTGACGACTTCGCTCCTTTGAAACCGGATACGTCTCCCGAAGAAAATCTGGAGCGAATCCTCAAAGATAATAGCTACGTTATCCCGAACGTACACAACCAGCCTGGGCAACCTAAGTACTACATCGAAGCGGCCAATCACCTCGAGTCCGTTCCGTTCCGCGTAAATGAAGAGATGCTAAGGATTATTCAGGATCTCGATGCTTGTCCAGAGACTCGTTTGTTCACGAAAGACGAGGAGCATCCAGCCGACAAGGGAAAGATCAGCCCGGAGCGCATGAAACGGATCCAGTTTGATCTCGTCATGACTGAGGCCGAACGACTCAAAGGACGGGCGTTCTGGCAACGTGTCCATCTCGATCACCGGGGGCGAGTTTATTACTCAAGATCGCCGCTCAATTACCAGGGTGGTGACGTCGCCCGCTCTCTGGTCGAGTTCGATCAAGGTGTAGAACTGGAAAACAGCAAGCCCGTGCTGCTGCTTCACGCCGCAAACACCTACGGTAATAAGAAGGGGACACGGCAAACAAGACTTGACTGGGCGAGAGAACATGAAATCGACATGATTGAGTGCGCCAATGATCCCGTGAGTAATGATTTTTGGAAAAGTGCAGATTCTCGTTTCTGTTTTCTCCGAGCGTGTTTAGAGATACGGGATGCTGCTCCCAATCATGTGACACATTTGCCCATTGAACTCGACGCAGCAAATTCTGCTTATCAGCACTTCGCCGCGATTACCGGCGATCAGAAATTGGCCAGGTTATGCAACTTAACGATGGACGAATCGGAGTCGGACGTCTACCAAGCTATCGGCAAGAAATTACGCCAAAGCCACGATCCGAATCTCGAGGATGGCATGCTGCGGTCACTGGTCAAAAAGGTCGCGGTGCCACGAGCCTACGGCGCCGGTGATAAAACGATAGTCGGACAAGTCGCCGATTGGGTGAAGAACAATCCGAAAGCGAAAGTGCTCGATCAGCTTTGCGAGCAGAACTTTAGAGATTTTCGGGGTCTTTGCGTCAATACACGAAAAGTGGTTGAAGAGGTTGTACCGGCAATAAAGACAATCGAAGATTGGATGAGGATTGAATCAAACAAGGCAATCGCTCAGGGGCAGGAGGAATTCGAGTGGACGACCTATTCCGGCTTCAAGGTGGTCCTGCGACCTCAAAAGCACAAGGAACACAAGGTAACCGTGCAGTGTCGGGGCCTGAAAGTCCAATTGAAGTATCACGAGTATCTGGATGAATTAGATACCGTGAAGGTCCGGCGGCAGCTAATGCCTGCACTCATTCATTCCTACGATGCGGCGTTGCTCCATATGATAGTTTGTGGTTTTTCTTCTATCGAGGATAAATCGCCAAACCCGAAACCACTACGGTCGCGATCTATTGTTACGGTCCATGATGCGTTCGCTGTGCACGCCCCTTATATTGATGAAATCAAGGCCCTTGCAAGGACGGTTATGTCGCGGATGTATCAAAACCATCACCCCCTTGAAGTTTTCGCGCAGGAAGGCATCACAACCCATACACCCGATGTACCACCAACTGGCGATTTGTCGCCAAGGGATATTTACTACGCATGGGGAACTCTTAGTTAGGAACCAACTATGAATATTGATAAATTGTCATTGCTGCGCGAGCGTGTCACGGACACCCGTCTGCAGTTGATTCGCTTGCGCGATGAATGGATTGACCTTCACGAATTGCCTGCGGGCAAAGAACGGGCTCGCCAGAGTGCTGCCAAGCTGAAGGAAATCGAGGCTTTAGAGCATGAGGAGCGTCGCCTGGAAGAGAAGTCGCGCAGGTGTCAGACAATCTGCACAAAGGAATTTGCGGAATCCACGCTGGTTAAGCGTCGCAAGGAGGAGCTATCGAAATCATTAGAAGAACTCTCCAACCAAGCAGGCGAATTACGCAATTTACAGGGCATGTCCCTACGTCTGGGTTTGGACGTATCGATGTGGAATCTGCTTGGCTTAGTCCATTCCAT
>JAOTYS010000419.1 GCA_029861795.1 Gammaproteobacteria bacterium
CACGCATTTCTTTTGATAATGGGCAAGTCATTTACCATTGCACTCGTGTTCAAGGATAAGTTTCGTTTGTGCCTTGATACCGCAAAGCGACTTTTTCTCGTTGAATATTATAAAGAGACGGGGACAGTGATCTTAGGTCGGCGCCCCATCCCACTTTATCCTCACATAACTAATTTCTCCCATCTGTGCGGCGGTCATCAATGTGGCATCTTGCCTTCAGGCACCCCTGGGTAAGGCGCGAGTGGAATGAACCACCGACCAGCCTTCTGAACTCGCTCCGAGTCTTTGCCAAAGGCTTCTTCTATGTCAGCTATTGGCGTGTCAATCACGCTCATAAGTCTGTCGATGTGGTCGTGGAAGTCTTGGTGGAGGTTGGTCATTACTTCGAAACTGCTAGTCGGGGATTCGAGTCCCTCCGGGTTGTCGTTTTACCTCGCGATTTTCCCTAAGATCAGATATCCCAGGTTGACATCCAGTATACAGGTTACAATGAAGTCGCTTGGTCGTATAGGAGATATCCTCAAGTGAAACTCGACGTCAAAGCAATAGCCATTGCAGCAGGGTTGGTTTGGGGTCTGGCGATGTTCCTCACCGGACTGGCCAACTTGATCTGGCCAAGCTATGGCCAGGCGTTTCTAGAAGTGATGGCGTCGATTTATCCGGGCTATACACCCAGCGCTAGTGTCGGCCAGGTAATCATCGGCACGCTCTATGGCCTGGTGGATGGTTCCATTGGAGGAGCAGTATTCGCCTGGCTCTATAACCGCTTTGCCAGATCCTGACGCCGCCCGATCTCGGGAAGTCACAATCCGAGGGGGGTGTCTGCATGTGCGGCCGCTTCGTCAGACACAGGAACGTAAACACCCTGACCGAGCTAATAACTAGGCTTCATCCGCCTAACCACGCGGACGTTAGACCCTCACATCATCGCACCTTCGCAGCACATCTTACTGACTTGCAATCTCGCTGTAAGCTTGGATGTCCCAGCGGTTAACGTGCTGACAAGTAAGTCACGTTTTGGTCACGTTAATATGTAATAGTCGGGACTCGATCTAATTCCAGCCAAACAGCAGAATAAATATGAAGGCCGTTTGGAGAGGCTATAGCTTGGGGTTGGCAAAGATCACAATGCCTCAAGTCCGGCGGGATGTTTCAGCGATGGAAACCGACACCAATGAAACGGGGCACATGATCACAATAGGATTGATATTCTTTTCCGAACTTCTGCTCCAGCCAGGGTTCTTCAGCGAATGGCGCCAATAAAAACCAAACCATGATTAATGCTCCGATTATTAAGGCCATTGTAGAATTTGTAACTACAACTATTCCCAGAAATGTGAGTATCTCAGCGACGTATTGCGGATTGCGCGAATAACGGTAAGGGCCGTTTGTGATCAAATTTCCCTTCAGACCAAGTGTTTGGTAATCGCTTAATGTGCGCATACTCCACTCGTTGAGCGGAACTGCCAAGACAAGCAATGCAATCCCAATTGCACGAAAGTACCAATTGTTTAATCCCAGTGTCCCCCGATCAAGCAGTCCAATTACTGGAACCCCAATCGCTCCAATGGTGTATGAAATCCAAATGAACCAAAACTGCCATGAGCGGCTTGTTGGTGGAGGCCAAAGACCGATCTTTGGACAGCGCAAGTTAATAAGGAGCCCAATCACAAACGGAACAGTCGCGATAAGGAGCACCACCAAGACAATAAGTTTGATCGCAATGGGGAAGGTTAGCTTTAAACCCGAGTAGCTGAGAATCCCACCGATGATCATCACCAGTATGGATATATAGCTCGCCCGAGTTGATACAGCTTCGAGTGCAGCAACTGCTCGTCCTGCAATGTCCACTACCCGTTTCTCTCCGCCCGAGACTTACCAATGATAGTCCCTCCTGAGTCTACTAGCCCACTTAAACGGTAGGAAGAACTCTCATCTGGTGGGAAGAATCAAGGAAGACTAACTGGAACACCAACCAATCATTTTCCTAATGTTTCTGGTACACGTGCAGGAATCGAATCTGCGAACATCCCGTTGGAATTTTCAAGTATTAACGAACGGTTTTCGGATTTCATAATCACGTCCGTTTTTCAGCATCGACCAAATGACACGCACCAGGTGTCGCCCGAGGGCGCGGAGCGCTTGATGGTGTGTTTTGCCTTCGGTGCGTTTCTTGTCGTAGTAAGCCTTCGACTCTGGCACACAAGCGATGTGGCGGGCGAGCGCGATCTTCATGGCGGCCTTAGCACGTTCGTTGACCAAATGGCGCATCTCCAGCGAAAACAAAGCATTTTCATAGGGATATTGTCGAGTGATTAGCTCTGGTAATCAGTAAAAAATGCTGTCGAGTTGGCTAGGTCGATAAACTGGCTCTGGTAAAGGATCGCCTCTTCACTCAAAGCCTGACCTTCACCGGATGCGTAGATATTCGGAAGATGTTGGGCGCTTTCCCAGTAGTACTCCACTATTCCGTCATAGGGTTGTGCAAGACCGCGATCCGAAGCAAGGTGCTCACCCATGCTTACCTGCAGCGTTAGATTCTTACTGTAACGGACTGCGCTGGTGAACTTAGCGACTTTCTTTATGAGCTCATCAAATTCAGCGCTTTGCCAATACGCCCGGAAGTCCTGAGTTGAAAGGGCGGGGTCTTTTGTAAAGCAATTGATATAGCGTATCACTTTATATTCTCCTCTTGGATTCGATGGATAGCGGCGGGTCCCGCACTGGATGTCCGGAAACAGTAACATGGACCTGCCGTTCACTGGTACTTGACGAATGACTCTTACTGGCCGAATGGTTTTGCCCTGAAAAAATGGACCGTTAACAAAGACCGACTGTCTGGTTCTCGAAATCCTCCGGGCTGATGTGATCCAAATAGCCATGTCGGCGTTGACACAAGGGAACCCCGCGAGCGTCCAACATTCCATGAGATTCGCTCGTTGGGTGCTAGGCTGTACAATCTTAGTTATCCGAAGAGTTACGTTCAGGCATTGATGACACACACGGACAGAAAGCACGACAGACATCTACTTGGCAAACCCGGAAGCGCTCAAGGAAGAACACTACAGGATCGTGAATGCCGAATTGACGTTAGATAATTTGCCCAAGCTTTGAGGGTAGATAATGAATGGGGTTGAGTTTATCCATTCTTTATCCACACACCTTTGGTAGGGATTTTTATGTGTTTGTTTCGTATAAGGAATATGGAGCGGGAAACGAGACTCGAACTCGCGACCCCAACCTTGGCAAGGTTCAAGTTTCCCAAGAAAAACAAACGCTGAGGGGTGCAAATCTATGCAGACGTGGGCACGGCAAATCAACAACTTAGCAGAATCTGCGTGTTAGTTGCGTGTTAGTTGGGGGTGGGCCGTGCAGGGATCGATGCTCTAATTTCAGCAACGTATTGAATCTTATAACGACAACGGGCTTATTCTTTCCATGGCGGTGGGCCGCGCAGGAGAGGATTGTCTGAACTCGGCCTGTTAGAACCGCATATTGGCGTGTTTTGATCGCGTTTGTGTGAACAGATCAGCGTCCATCGAAATACCGCGCCAGATCGTCCATGGTCACCTCGATTCGCGATTCCAGCTAAAGGTAACTGTTGTCGATGACCCGCATTGGTAACTCCAGGCGCGTCCGGACCGTCCGATACAGTTTTCGGCATGCGTTGGAGTCCCTGTTCATCGACCCAACGGTCGCAACGGCCTTCCCGGGGCGTCACTGACAGCCGTCACTGATCCATTTCGCCATCATCGCCCGAAGCCCTGGTGGTTTGGCGCCAGGACCGCTGGTCTTGTCTCGAAACTCCTTGGCAGGGCCACCGTTGGCACAGTTGCCCGCGAACATGGCCTTGGAGATGCCGTGTCGGGCATTCATGTTCACGGGCGGGCTCCACGAGCTGCCCGAGTTACGGTAGTGACAGTGTGAGCAACGATTATTGTCCGCCCGAACGACCACGTGGCTATTGACGGCCTTGCAGATCGTCCGGTCCTCAATCCGGGTCCATTCCGGATCTGCGACGTTCGGGAGGTTGGTCCTGGTGATGGGAGTAGTCCACTTCAACGTGGCGCCAGCGAGTGGTTCACGACATTCGAGATCGTAGGCGATTTCCCTGATCGCCTGTTCGAGGCGTTCGCGTTGACGCCGATCCACCATGTCCAGCCAATCCTGCAACGGCCCCGGCGGCGGCCAGGCAAACGGATCCTCGCCTCGGCGATCTAAGCCGGCGCCGCATCCCATGAGGCTCGTCACCATGGCG
>JAOTYS010000420.1 GCA_029861795.1 Gammaproteobacteria bacterium
TTTATAAGGAGGGCGGCAGACATGGCAGTGTCTGAGCACGTGCTAGCGCGCATATTGCACGAAGCCGGTGGTCGGATACGGGAAACAGCTGGAGCTGATTTCGGCACGCAAAGGCGTTTCACGATTTGTACGTGTGTTCACATTCAAGAAAAATCTGGCGTTGCATAGCGAACGATCTGTTAAGTCAGATAGTTCACCAAAGGTCTGACCCTGGTGGACTAATAAATCTTCCGTAAAATGAATTAAGGGATTGATCACTATGTCTTGCAGAAAAATGGTGCTGTCAGCCACTGGCACGTTACTTCTTTCGCTACTGTTATCGACTGTTGGTTTTGCCAGCGATCAGGAGCCCAATGAGAAGAAACCAAAGCTGATTCTCCAGATAACCGTTGATCAACTCCGGGGTGATTTGCCGACGCGCTACTATGAGCGATTGGGCGAGGGCGGGTTACGATATTTGTGGGAGACGGGCGTTGTGTACAGCAATGCGCATCACGCGCACGCGAATACCGAGACCATCGTCGGCCATACAACGTTGGCAACCGGTGCTCACCCTTCCATCCATGGAATGATCGGCAATCTCTGGTTCGATCGCGAGTCCGGCCAGACCACCTACAACATCGAAGACCCCGACTACAGATTGCTGACCAAGGGCGCGAACGTCGATGCTCAGGCGGAGATCGACCCTACTCAGAAGGCCGCAAGAAGTGAAGGGCGCTCGCCCGCCTCGATCCTGGTCACCACGTTTGCCGATGAGCTGCGCAGCCAATCCGGCGGCAGGGCTAAAGCTTATGCGGTATCGGTCAAGGACCGCGGTGCAGTTTCAATGGCCGGACATGCAGGCAACGCGTTCTGGTTTTCGAAAGCGCGTGGCGAGTTTGTAACCAGTGACTACTACTATGACCGCTACCCGCAATGGGTCGATGACTGGAACGAACAGAAAAAGGCACAGCGCTACGCTGGTATGTCCTGGCAGTTGCTGCATGACAAAACAAGCTATCTGTTTGGTGATTCGGACAGCCGGGTATGGGAGGCTGATGTCGCTGGATTTGGTCGCGTGTTTCCACACGCATATGGCAACGCCGATAGCAAGTACTACACGACATTGCTGACGCTCAGTCCCGCAGGCGATGAATTGACGCTCGATTTTGCCAAAACCATGCTGGTTGAGACACAACTCGGCAAAGACGATACGACGGACTACCTTAGCATCAGCTTCTCTTCCACCGACTATGTCGGGCACATTTTCGGGCCATCGAGTCTCGAAGCGGAGGATAATATTCTGCGACTGGATCGCAGTCTTGCGGATCTGTTCCAGTTTGTAGATCAGCGCGTGGGGCTTGACGATACACTGATCGTGCTCTCTGCCGATCATGGCGGGCCTGACGCACCGGGCTATCTGAACTCACTAAAAATTCCGGCAGGATATGTACAGCCGGATACCTGGGATAAACAGGCTGCTATCAATCGATTGAAAGAACAGTTTGATATCAGTGGTAAGTTGATCGAGAAGTATGAGCACCCCTATCTGTATCTCAGCAATGAGGTGATTAACGATAAACGTATCGATCGGCAGGCGTTGGAAGAGGTCGTGGTTACAGAACTTTCAGCGTTTCCAGGCGTCTCGCTGGCGGTATCCAGTGCAGCATTGCGGCGAGGAAACCTGCCCGATACACCGTTATACCGCGCCGTACTCAATAACTTTCACGCCAAACGCTCGGGCGACATCTATGTGGTATTCGAGCCGAACTGGTTTATCAACGATTTTGACGGACTCACGGTGGCCGCGACCCATGGATCGCCGTGGCACTATGACACTTATGTGCCGATCGTATTTGCGGGTGCAGGCCTGACTGCAGAGAAGGTTACACGCAAAGTTTATACAGTTGATATTGCCCCAACCCTGTCTGCTTATATGGGCATCAAGCCGCCGTCGGGTGCCGTCGGCGAGGTATTGGCCGAGCTTTTTTGAATTGGGCCGCTCGTGATAAAACTCATAGCAACCGAATGACGGCGCACGCACAATAATCGAGCTGAAGGCCCGAATGTAAAAAGCGATCATCGACCGGAAAGCAGTGGTCGAGCGTATTCTCATCGTCTGCTCGCCAACGTGAACTTGTTGGTCGAAGGGCGACATACCTGTCGCGCAACGCAATAACGAGATGAATAGGAGTTTTGAATGAGCCGTATTCGTATTAATAAGATGAACTTTAGTATCACCTGGTTTCTCTCTGTCGTGGTCGCCCTATTCCTGGGGCACTCGACAATCGCCACAGCGACCGAGCGTTACGAGGAACCCCCGGTGCTCACGGCATCAGCCATTTTGCCGAAGGAATTAATGTCCGGACCCAATTTCCAGGTGGAAGACAAGGTGATCAATGACGGTTACATGAACACCTACCGCATCAAGTCTAAGTTTGCCACGTTTAGGGCACCCTCAACCGACTGGCCAAAGGGTTTCAGAACCTCATCGAGCAACCCAAGGAGACCCTCAAAGGGGCGGGAACGGGTATCAAACGCATGTTTGAGCGTGCCGGTGAGAGTTTTCGCAGTCAACGCAGCGACGCCGAAGACAGCGCATACAAGGATCTGATCGGGTTTTCCAAGGTCAAGCGCGCGTATGCCGCAGAGTTTGGGGTGGATCCGTACTCAGCGAACCCCATCCTGCAAGAGCATCTCAATCGCGTTGCGTGGTCTGGCTACTCTGGGGGAATCGGGGTAACGGCGCTGGTGTCACTGATCCCGGGAGGTGCTGGCATGGTGGTCACGGCCACCAGTGGCACCCAAATGCTCAACGATCTGGTGAAGACCACACCGCCAACAGAGCTCCGAAAACTTAATCGAGAAAAGTTACTAAAGATGGGTGTACGTGAAGATATTGCAAAACTTTTCATCAATAATGACGTGTTCTCACCGCGACATCAGACCTTCTTAGTCGGCGCACTGGAGGAAATGAAAGGGGTTGAGGACCGAACAGAATATATTACTTTTGCCATTCCGACCGATACCAACGAGCTCGCACTGTTCCGTCAACGCATGGCGGGCATGTACGCAGGTTTCCATCAGAAAATAAAACCCATCAAGCGCTTTGTCAGCATGGATAGATTCGTCGCAGCGCAGACTACGGACGATAGATTAGTCGTCGCAGTACCCCTTGACTACTTAGTGTGGACACAATCGACTGCGGAAATTGTAGGGAGCCTTGACGATCACGCGCAGACGCTAAAAGACATCCGCGGCAAAGAACTTTGGCTCGCGGGCTCGATTAGCCCACTCGCTGCTGAGAGTCTTAAGCGTAGAGGTTGGACGGTGGCGGCAGACAAAGAGGCGCAATTGCTGTCGTCTGAATAGTGGACAATACAACTGAAACGAGAAGCTGTCGCTCGGTTAAGTTCCCGTAGTCACCGGTGGCGCGTCGCTTTATAGCGGTCAGGCAGTAGTCAGAGAGTCGATAAGAGATTGAGTTAGTGCTGGCGCCGCCGCCTGCAGCTCTCTGTCCTCAGTTACCAGCCTTGCACCCAGACTTTCCGCTGTAGCAAGAAAGCGAGCGTCGTAGGCAGATACCTTGAATTGTTCGGCAGTCCAGAGCGCGGCGATATGCGGCAGATTAACCAGACTGCGCATGCGTCTCTCTGCTTCATCTAGCAGGCGCTCCGCCTGAGTGCGACTAAGATCTCCCATGCGTTGATAAGTTGCGAGAATGTTAGAGAACTCGACGAGCACAAAAGCTTCGCTGTGCCATTCTGGGTCCCGCGCGAACAAAGCCTGTGCCTCTTTGGTTCGATCGCCCGCGATGAGCAGGTAGGCGAGAATGTTGGTATCGACGACGACCAAGGCGCGAGTCGATCAATCGCGCCCGGCGGCGATGGCCGCTTCGATATCTTTGATCGTAAGCGGCCCGTGCTTCTTGAGTTGGACCGGTCGTGGGGCGCGCTCAGGCGTTTCTCTTTCCGGCACGACTGCGAGTCCAAGTTCCAGGAGCTGCGCTATCGCGTCCTTGAGCTTCTGATTACGTTTCACCGCCCGCATCTTGATGCGCCGCACAAGTTGGTCTGGTAGCTCAAGTGTCGTCTTCATAGAAACAGTATCCCATAAAAGCATTTTTATGGAAAGAATTATGTTCTTCGAAACGATTGGGTCATTCAAGAAGATGAAGTCGTGGCCACTGTTGCCAGCGTTCAGGAGCACCGAGAGGGTCGCGAGAATTTGGGTTCAGAGGTGATGGGCGAAGAATTGCTCCTAGAGGT
>JAOTYS010000547.1 GCA_029861795.1 Gammaproteobacteria bacterium
GGTTTCAATTCAAACGATCTTACTGGAGATGCCGACCTTCTTGAATACGAAGAGGAAACTTCAACGGGTTTTGAAGTAGGCCTTAAGGCGGAATTTCTGGCCAATCGATTGCGTGTAAATGCTGCCGCGTTCCACACAGAATTTGAGGATTTACAGGTCAGCGTGCTGGATGGTGGCACCAACACATTCTTTATTGGCAACGCCGCCAAAGCAACTTCACAGGGCTTGGAAGTCGATGCCACCTATGCCATGAGTGACACCGTTACCCTGGGAAGTTCAGTTGCCTATCTCGATAGCTACTTCAACGATTTCCCGGGAGCGCCCTGCGCCACCTCCATTTATCGTCAGGCCGACTGCGTTGGTGTGGGGCCCGCATCTTCGCGTAACGCCAAGGATGACACCAATATTCACTCCCCCGAGTGGTCGGGTAATGTCTATGTCGATTACACCGCTAACTTTACCGAAAACACCGTTTTGGGTGTACGTGTGGATGCTTTGTACGTAGACGATTTTGTCTACAGCCTTACCTACGCGGACCCCTTCAATCAGGACGCCTATGTGAAGTGGAATGCTCGCCTGTCATTGGCGGCTGAAGATGAGGGCTGGGAGCTAGCGTTAGTGGGCAAGAATCTCTCTGACAAGACCACGGCAAGCTTTGGGGATAATACTTTTTTTAGCCCTGGATCGTATTTCGGTAATGTAGACGCGCCGCGTCAAGTATTTCTGAATGCGACCTGGCGCTTTCACTGATCGATAACGCGTACGTTTTGAGAGATCTATACCTTGGCTACGCAGACAGCGAGCTGGCATCCAGTCCCTGTGCGCCTTTTTACAGGCGGCTGATGGCGGGGGCCAGAGCATGTAAAGCATGCCCTGTTAAACGGTGGGGGTGGCCGAGGACCTGATGCCGGCGGTCGAGTTTGCTGCACAGCTGCAAGATACCGGCACATATGTTGGCCGAACCTCCCAGGTGGTGAAATATATCGGCGCGACCTGTCTGGACTTGAACATACGGTTTGTGTCCCCGGCCAGCCTAGGGCTAAACGAACCATTGCTGCGTGAGAAAGATCTAGAATGGCGATGATTTAATGAAAAAACGCATTATTCTTTCATTGCTGCTGGTTGTGGCCGTTGCAACGAGTTCCTATTTTTTAAAAAGGAGCACTTTACCCTTCGCATTAGAGCCGGCAAATAACCCGGATAAACCATTGGATATTTCAGAGCGCTCTAACACAGATAATGCTCTTCCTTTTGAGGTTGAATCACCACCTAATATTGTCATTATCATGGCAGATGATCTGGGTTGGAATGATGTGGGCTACCATGGTAGTGAAATTCAAACCCCTAACCTTGATCAACTTGCAGAGGGTGGAGTAGAGCTAAATCGATTTTACGCTCATCCAAGTTGTTCACCAACGCGTTCCTCTTTGATGACGGGCAAGTCGCCCGTTCGCCTGGGTGTATTCGCGCCCTTGTCAAAGAATAATCCAAGGGGCCTTCCTATAGAGGAAACGACTTTGGCGGAACACTTGAAAGTACGTGGTTATCAAACCGCATTGGTAGGAAAATGGCATCTGGGTGGGCGCAGTGCCGAATACACGCCTAATGCCCGCGGGTTTGACTACTTCTATGGAAATTTGATGGGGGGGGTCGGGTATTGGGATCACGTTCACGGCGGCGGTTACGACCTGCAACGCAACGGGAGAGTGGTACGTGACAATGGCTATATCACCCACCTAACCGCCAAAGAGGCGGTCGACGTCATTGAAACCCGTGAACAGGGCCGCCCGTTGTTTTTGTTTGCATCTTTCAATGCCCCTCACCTTCCAAACGAAGCGCCAGCGGAAGCGGTGAAGAAATACGAGAGTATCGAAAACGAGAATCGTCGTATTCACGCTGCAATGGTAAGCGAATTTGATGGTGCGGTCGGCCAGATTGTTTCAGCGCTGGAAAGACAAAATATGCTTGAGAATACGCTCATCTGGTTCATGAGCGATAACGGCGGGCTGATTCCTAAATCCGCTGTGGTCAATCTGCTGCCTGATTGGACTATGGAGATGATCACGGAAAAAATCGTGGGTGAAAATGTTGATATGACACCTCGCTTTTTGGAGTTTTCCCGAATTCAACTGACGCAGGGTGCCTCGGATAATTCTCCACTGCAAGGTGGTAAGACCTCTCTTTGGGAAGGAGGCATGCGCGTGCCATCCATTCTCTATTGGAAAGGCGTACTGCAGCCGTCGAGCAGTGAGCAGATGATCGCCGTGCAGGACGTTCTACCCACTTTGCTGTCACTGAGTGGAGAAGGGCCGGTTTCGGACGAGACAGATGGCCGATCAGTTTGGTCTGCCCTGACTGGAGGGGCGCTTTCTCCCAATCCAGTTGTAACGGTATCTGGCCCCGGCGGTCCTGATTTCTCGGTCATTTTGTATCCATGGAAACTGGTGAAGGCATCGGATGGCGATGTCAGTTTATACAATGTCGAAGCTGACCCGACTGAAAACCACGAGCTTTCTCAAAACTATCCAATCATTACCCAACAATTGGAAGAGTATCTAGATAACTTCCCTCGTGGAGAAAATGTGGCAGTTCCTTATCAGGATATAGTCAACGACTCGGACTT
This sequence comes from Gammaproteobacteria bacterium, assembly GCA_029861795.1. The sequence continues at coordinate 2,624 of JAOTYS010000547.1, forward strand.
CTTTGGCGGTGAGGAAGATCGCGCCCCCTGGTCGGAGATAGCAAGTGATTGACGACCTTAAAATTGAACCTTGATCCGATATCCACAAGTAGTTTAGCTGCCGCGTGGCAGCGCCGTGTTGAGCTGACCCTGAGAGCCTGCCTGTGACCACTGTTAGCAACGCAGGAGCAACAGTGAAATGACGCAAAATATAGAAGAAGCAATGGCGTTCGTACCGCCTGCAGTCGAGGATGTGGCCAAGGCCGACCGCTTCAAAAAATGGTACTTCGACCCTGAATTTGAAGGCTTGGAACATATCAGTCCAGACAGGCCGACGCTGATGGTGGGCAATCATAGTCGCTTCGGTGGCCTGGAAATGCAGCTGTTCTTTGGCACTGTCTATGTGGAGCGGGGTGTGTTTGCTCGTGGGCTTTCCGACCGCATGCATTACAAAATTCCGATCTGGCGCGATGCCCTGACCGCCTCTGGCGCCGTGTTGGGATCACGAGACATGTGCAGTGCCCTGATGGAAGCAGGTCAGACCTTGGCGGTATATCCCGGCGGCGGTCGCGAAGTGACGAAAGGGCGCGGCACCA
>JAOTYS010000421.1 GCA_029861795.1 Gammaproteobacteria bacterium
TTGTGGCTGATGAGACTGCAGACCCGGCATTTGTCGCCGCTGACCTCGCAGGTCAGGCCGAGCACGGTCCAGATTCGCCTGCGTGGCTAGTCACCACAAGCCGGCAGCTGGGTGAGGAGGTGATGGAGCGCATGCCCACGGTAATGGAATGTTTGCCGGATGCGCCGAGACGTTCTGCCCAAGCGGCATGGCGCGACTTCGGAGAAGTGGTGCAGGTGGACACTCGGGAAGAGGCCTGTTCTGTCTGTGATCGATACGCTCCCGAGCACCTCCAGGTGCAGGCCGCTGATTTGAATTGGTGGCTTCATAACCTGCGCTGCTACGGCTCTTTGTTTTTGGGAGAGGAGACTACTGTTGCCTATGGCGATAAGTGCTCGGGTCCCAATCATATTTTGCCGACCATGGGTGCGGCTCGTTACACCGGGGGCTTAAGCGTCAGCAAATTCATCAAGACTTTGACCTATCAGCGTATGACACGCGAGGCCAATCGCAGCATCGCACCGGTGGCGTCGAGGATCTCACGACTCGAAGGTATGGAGGGTCATGCGATGACCGCTGACATACGCTTAGGTAAGTATTTTCCTGGCGAAAAATTTAACCTGGCCAAGGGCTAACACCATGCAACAATCCGCTGACCGCCCGGTCCTTAGTGTCGATCTGAGTGCGCCAGACCCCATCCCCGAAGCGGGCATTGAACGCGCAGTGGAGTTAATGCGCAGTGGGCTTTTGTTTCGTTATGGGGAGGATCGAACCGGGGAGCTTGAAGTATCGGCATTGGAGAAAGAGTTTGCCGAGTACATGGGAACACAATATGCCGTTGCGTTGAATTCCTGTGGCGCCAGTTTATTTGTGGCTCTTAAGTGCGCTGACGTGCAACCGGGTGACAAGGTTTTGGTGAACGCATTTACGTTGGCACCGGTGCCAGGCTCTATAGCCCACGCCGACGCCAATGCGATATTCGTCGAGTGTACTGATGACTACACCATCGATCTCGAGGATCTGGAGCAGAAGGCGAACTCCGGCGCAAAGGTGTTATTGATGTCCCACATGCGCGGGCATATCGCCGATATGGAAGCGGTCGCAGAGCTATGTAACAGATTGGGGGTGTGTCTAATCGAGGATTGCGCCCACACCATGGGCGCAAAATGGAATCGGCGGCCCACTGGGACGTTTGGTGCCATCGGGTGTTTCAGCGGACAGACCTTCAAGCATATCAACTCTGGGGAGGGCGGTTTACTGGTTACAAACGACGATGAAATTGCGGCCAAAGCGATTCTGTACTCGGGAAGTTACATGTTATATGCCCAGAATGGCGCCAGGCCGCCGCTCGAGGTGTTTGAGAGATTTAAATACCAAATCCCCAATTTCAGTCTAAGAATGTCCGGTCTGGCGGCCGCAATGCTCAGGCCGCAGTTGCAACTTCTTTCTGAAAGGGCTGAGACCTGGAATGCTCGTTATCAATTGCTTGCAAGTCTGTTGCGCCAAAGTAATCGCATTACCGTCCCCAAGCGATCAAACAAAGAGGAATTTGTAGCCAGTTCGATTCAGTTTTCAGTCCATGGATTGAATGACGTTGAAATGGATGCTCTTTTGAAAAAGTGCGATGCGCGAGGGGTGCACATCAAATGGTTTGGTCGTAGTGAGCCACTCGGATTTACCAGCTTATACGGACACTGGGGTTATGTACGCGATGTGCAGCGTTTAGAGCAAACGGATAAAGTACTTAAGACTATGTGTGATATGCGTATCCCGCTTTGTCTTACCGAAGACGATTGTCACACCATCGCCAAGATTGTTCATCAGTCGCTTGTTGAGGTCAGTGCCTAGTCGGATATGCCACTGTCGTTGCGGCGCCTGAGAGTCAGGTCTTGAATGTGGTGTGAAAAGCCATGATCGGTTGGATGTCCCAATGCAAGTGGCAAGACATGACCCGTAATATTTTGTTTAGTGAGTAGATTATGCATATAGCCAAGTTCCCGCGTGTGAGACTCGCCCATTTACCCACACCACTTGAGCCTATGGAGCGCTTGAGCGAGTTTTTAGGTGGGCCCAATCTATACATAAAAAGAGATGACTGCACTGGACTCGCTACCGGTGGAAACAAGACACGCAAACTTGAGTTTTTGATGGCTGACGCCTTGGCGAACGAGGCGGATGTGGTCATTACCCAGGGTGCAGTGCAATCGAACCACGCGCGTCAGACCGCAGCGGCTGCTGCCAAACTCGGGTTGAAATGTGAAATACTGCTTGAGAATCGCACTGGTAGTGACGACAGAGACTATTGTCACTCTGGCAACGTTTTTCTCGATCTCCTGTACGGTGCACGCCTTACGCAATATCCAGCGGGCACAGACATGGACGCGGCAATGGAAGAGGTTGCAGAGGGTTTACGTGCACAGGGAGAGACACCTTACGTCATTCCAGGCGGTGGCTCTAATCCCATCGGTGCGCTCGGTTATGTTAATTGTGCCTTGGAGTTAGTGAGCCAGGCCAATGACATGGGTTTGCGTATTGATCATATCGTTCATGCCACTGGGAGCGCCGGCACCCAGGCGGGGTTGGTGACTGGGCTGGAAGGGTCACGCAGCGGTATTCCGTTACTCGGTATCTGCGTGAGTCGATCCCGAGAAGAACAGGAAGAGATGGTCTTTTCGTTAGTGGAACGCACCGCGGAGCATGTCGGGTTGCCGGGTTGCGTGGAGCGTGGACGAGTTATCGCCAACGGTGACTATGTGGGACAAGGTTACGGCATACCCACCGCCAGCATGCTCGAGGCGGTGAGAATGGTAGCAAAGTCAGAATCCGTTTTGCTCGATCCGGTGTATTCCGGAAAGGGTATGGCGGGTCTAATCGATCTGGTGAAAAAGGGAGAGTTCTCGAGCTCTGACAATGTGGTGTTTATCCATACCGGCGGAAGTGCAGCGTTGTTTGGTTACCTGAGTGCATTTGCTGATTCATAGCCGTAAACTGCAGCGACAGTTTATAACCACTCCAGGATGTCGCCTTTTTTTATAACGTAGTTAGAACATTCTCTTATAGGCCGGATTTAAATATTGGTATTTTCGGCCAGAAGGATTGGAGTATGAGGTAGATCAAAGTAAAATATCTAATGACGCGGTCGGGGAGGACACTCAATAAATTGTGCGCCTCTCACCGCAATCGTTAGACGTACAAGTTTGCGCAAGTCATTTTTAAGCAAGGAGAAAAAGATATGGCTGATAAAGGAAAAAGGGATAAAGGCAAAAGGGAACAACAGAAAAAGGCCCAGCTTAGTCCAAAGGAAAAACGAAAATTAAAAAAAGAAAAGAAGAATAACTAGATGCCAAGTGCTGTCCGGTGGCCTTAAATTAAGCAAGGAAGTTGTGATTGTCCGGAATTGGCCGAGGCTGCGTGAAAACTTCGGTCAATCTGAAATCGGAAGTGAAAATCTTTGCGAGCCCCCCGGGTCGAGCGCGTACTATGGAAAAAGGACAGCCCCACGTGAAACGGGGCTCTTTAACTGACATTGTCGTGTGACCGATATCACTTGACCGTAATCGTGATCTTCTCGGAAACGACCGGTGGATCATGCGGGACACCACGCTTGACAGCGGCGCATCGAGAGCAGCTCGATCCGCTCAGGAACTAGATGAGGTCGGAGTCACCTAGCGTCACGTGAATGCGCGCGTGCGGATCGGCGAGCAACGCAACGTGTGGGACGCCATCCCTCATCGGTCGCCATGCCAGCCCGGTCTGCCGCCGCGCATCGATGAACCCGAGACCCTTGATCACGCGCGCATATTCGTGTGCCTGCGTCATCCAGCAGATCAGGGTAGCGGCGCCTTTCGCCCGCGCGCCCTGCTGGACGTCCTCCACGAGCGCGCGCACGACGTCAGATCTACCGGGCAGCGCCAGCAGGTCGGCGATGTACGCCCGTTCACCCTCGAGGCGGTACACCGCATAGCCCAGCACCTCGTCGCCGGCGGTCGCGCCGCGCACCACGAAGTCACCACCGCGCCTGTCGCAGTAGCGCCAGTTCAGGAAGGCGCGCTCGCGTGTGAAGATGAAATCGAATCGCCGTGAAGCCTCGTCCGCGAACGCATCGATACGCTCGTCGAATTCGGCCCACGTTTCTATTGCGCACCCCCGGGGAGGCGCCGGCACAGCGCTGCGATTTCGAAGCCGGTTCCACCCCGAGGCCAGCGCGAACCCCGCCGCCACCACGCCTAGAGCGCGGCCGCCGGGGATGCGGTCCTGGTA
>JAOTYS010000422.1 GCA_029861795.1 Gammaproteobacteria bacterium
ACGGTGATGCTGGCATCGGCGTTTGACCACTTGTCCTTTGAGGAAATCGTCGGTGCGTTTCTCGTGACAGGGGTGCTGATGACAGCAATCGGATTCTCCGGGTGGGTGCGACGGGCGATGGAGCTAACTCCCATGCCGATAGTCATGGGAATGGTTGCGGGGGTATTCCTCACTTTCGGCATCGGATTAATTCAGGCGTTCGATGGTGCAGTATGGATCGCGCTGCCCATGGTTGTGGCATTTCTTATCCCATCGAGCTTTCCTACACTTGCCCGTGCCCTGCCACCGGTTGTGGCCGCCATGCTTGTCGGCGCGCTGGCAGTAATGGCCACCCATACGCTGCTACCCGGAGGTGAGGCACCACGATTGATCCAGTCGCCAAATCTCTATATGCCGGCATTGTCTTGGAAGGCCATGGCAGAGCTCGTGATTCCACTTGCGGTGACTGTATTAGTAGTGCAAAACGGTCAAGGCTTTGCCATTTTGCAGGCGGCGAAGCACAAGCCCCCGATGAACGCAATGACCGTCGCCTGTGGGGTTGGCTCCGTACTTTTCGGACTGGTCGGTTCGGTAAGCACCTGTGTAACCGGGCCGGCCAACGCGGTGTTGGCGAGTTCTGGGGAGCGGAATCGCCAGTATACCGCGGGGATTACCTATGGCGTGCTAGGCATCTTGTTCGGGGTATTCTCCGCTACCACCACGTGGCTCGCCCTGAAGCTACCGCCCGCTTATATTGCTACGCTAGGAGGGCTCGCCATCCTCCGAGTGTTGCAGGGTTCGTTTGTGACTGCATTTAGGAGTCGATTCACCTTGGGGGCACTGATTACGTTTCTGGTAACTGTCTCTGATGTGACGATATGGAACATTGGTGCGCCTTTCTGGGGGCTAATGTTTGGCTTTTTGGTTTCTTGGTTGCTTGAGCGTGAGGACTTTCGTGAGCTTTATAGAAGTCTCGATGCAGCCAACGAGGTTGAGACTCCCGAGAGTGCGTGAGCGATGCGACGACTGTTGCATGCCTAGATGCGATAGCTCAGATCAGAACAGCTAGGATTAAGCTTTGATGGAACGGTTTAAATCGGCCACATCCAGACCTTTGGTGGATCATGGTAATTGCCATTTGAAGATCAGCTTTCCTCCTCGATGGTGGTCGGGGCTCGCTTGCCATGGCGTCACGAGATAGTATCTTGCACAAGCGCCATATCTAAGAAGGGCACGCTCAAATGCAGGGCCGTCTACCGCGGAAGCTTACCGCCATCCTTTACGCCGATGTGGCTGGATACAGCCGTTTGACAGGTCAGGACGAGGACACGACCCCACAGACGCCTTTCTCAGTATCTGGATGTGATTTCCGCAACGATCGAGCAGCATGGTGGACGGGTCGTCAATTATGCGGGCGATGCCGTACTTGCAGAATTTGGGGCCGTGCTTGATGCGATATCCAGCGCCATCGAGATCCAAGGCGAGCTGAAGATAAGAAACGAGGGCCAGCCGGAAGATGAGAGTGTTCAATTTAGGATTGGGCTGAATCTCGGTGATGTTATCGAAGACCGCGGGGACATCTATGGGGACGGTGTCAATGTAGCTGCGCGCCTCGAGGGATTGGCCGAGCCGGGAGGTATCTGCATTTCCGAATCGATACGCACGGCAGTCGCGAACAGACTCCCAATCGGCTACGAGTTTTTGGGTGAGCGTGAAGTTAAGAACATCGCTGAGCCTGTTCGCGCCTATAAGGTGGTTGCGGAGCCGGTACAACTTGGTAATTCCGAACCCGTGCCGCCGCCGCTTTCAGATTTAACCCTACCATCGGTAGCGGTGCTCCCTTTCACCAACATGAGTGGGGACCCGGAGCAGGAATACTTTGGGGATGGCGTGGCTGAAGACATCATCACTGCCCTATCGAAAGTCAGAAACATGATGGTTATCGCCCGCAATTCGAGTTTTATCTACAAAGGCGCTCCGGTAGATGTCAAACAAGTCGGGCGCGAACAGGGTGTGCGGTATGTCTTGGAGGGGAGTGTTCGGCGAAGTGGAAATAGACTTCGCATTACAGCGCAATTGATAGACGCCGAGTCCGCTCATTACTTGTGGTCTGAAAGATATGATCGCTTAGCGGAAGACGTCTTCGATGTTCAAGATGAGATAACCCGTGAAGTAACGGCCGCCCTTCAGGTAGAACTCACGCAGGGTGAGCAAGCGCGACTGTGGGCGAGCGGGACGAAACACCTGGAGGCATGGGAGTTAGCAGTCCAAGGTCGGTTCTTGGTCGATTCACACCATAGGGATAGCGTTAGGAAATCCCAGCAGCTTACACAGCGGGCAGTGCAGCTTGATGAAAATTATGCGAATGCATGGAGCATCCTTGCGCAAACCTATTGGTCGGAAGCACTCAATAAAAGGATGGAACGAATCTCGCGAGGTGTCACTGTCGATGGCTAAAGAAGCGGCTGAGAAAGCCTGCGCGTGCGATCCGGCAAGCCCGGATGCTCAAATCACGCTCGCTTTAGTCAATCTTAGCAATCGAAACCACGCTAAGGCATTGGCACTGGCTGAAAGGGCAGTCAGTCTAGCGCCGAGTCACGCCCATGTGAGCGCGATCGCCTCGATAGTATTCGTAGGCTGCGGGAAACTAAATGAGGCAATAGGATTGGTCCGCAAGGCCATTCAGCACTGTCCTGTTTATCCAGTCTGGTACCGCACCACGTCTAGTCGAGCGTACTGGGCGATGCTGGAGCCAGAGAAGGCGGAATCAGAGGCCCGACTGACGCTTGAGCTGGACCCTCGAATGTCATATGGGTATGTGGTCCTGGCCAAGTCGTTGGTGGATCAAGGGCGAATTGACGAGGCCAAACAGGCCGCGGCAGCAGCGCTGGAAATTGACCCTGATTTCTCGATTCGGTTTTGGGTGGACGGAATGCCGTATGAAGATCCGGCACTCACGGACCGGCAGGTACAGGCTCTCCTCAGCGCAGGACTACCAGACTAGCAAGGCTCGGCGATCTACCTTGTTATTGCGGAAATACCCACCCAAAAGCGGCTATTGGGCCAGACCGTTGGTGGAACAGTTGGGATGGGTCGACAAGAGTTAGGCGAGCGGCAGAGCTTCGGTTGTTTCCGGAAGTTCGCAATGCGATATTCTCAGTTCAATCAAGTTTCGATGAATACATGAGAACATCATAATGGACACTTCGCTTAGTCGTGAGATTCCGGTAGTACCGAAGGAAGCGGCACTTCTGTTCATTGACGTTCAGAACTACTGCGCGACTCCGGAAGGGGGGGAGTTCCGAGAGCTCGATTCGGGAGTCTTGACAAAGCAGTACGGCTATTTCTTTGACCGGCTGGAACAGGTAGCGCTCCCCAATATGCAGCGTCTACAGACAGGTTGCCGCGACGCGGGTATTGAGGTGTTGTACACGGTGATCGAGAGCCTAACCCAAGACGGTCGAGATCGCAGTCTCGATTACAAGATTACCGGATTTAATGTGCCTAAGGGATCCTGGGACGCCAAAGTGGTCGATGCGATTGCACCACATGATGACGAGATCGTTATCCCCAAGACCGCATCCAGCGTATTCAATGCAACCAATATCGAATACGTGCTACGCAATTTAGGAGTGAATTACCTCATCATTGGCGGACTGGTTACCGACCAATGTGTTGAGTCGGCTGTGCGGGATGCCTGTGATCGCGGTTTTTTGGTGACGCTGGTTACAGATGCTTGCGCGACGTACTCTCAGGAACGACACGACAACTCGCTGCGTGCGATTCAAGGTTATTGTCGTCAAACTACTACAGACGCGCTACTGCATGAGCTTTCCTCGAGCAACAAAGCCAGCGCACAGCAATAGCATCCATAGTTGTTTCTGGTGATCGGTGTTATGTGCGCACTGTTTCAAGGATCTTTGGTTACTTGCTAAGTCGCTAGGCCAGCGCTGAGTGGACTCGCGCATTGGACTGAGCGTGGATTTGATGTATGTCCGTCTAGCCGTCATCTCAGCATCTGGGCATGGTGGGTCGTGGCACCGTTGTTTGAGATCAATGATGTGAGAGCTGGGCGATGAAACCTGCTCGTAAGCGGGCATATCAGAAATGGCGAGAATCGCGAGTTGAGCTTGTGTCCAAAATTTTGGACTATTATGGACTGGCGCCTGCGTATTCGTTATATGTCAGTGGTTCCACCTCGGGTGTTTGTTGATGTTAGGAGGGGTACAATACCGAGGTGGGCACTTGC